>JBBRRL010000128.1:0-6526 GCA_038200775.1 Nitrospirales bacterium | reverse complement strand
TGAAGAAAGCACTGGCGATACCAGTAGTAGGTCGGATCCGTGTACCATGTCTCGTTCAAATGCGGGTTCGGCATCTGGATATAAGCTTCTTCCAAGCGCTCTTCCGGATAGAACTTGATGAGTTCGTGATAGTACTGAGTCTTTTTGAGCGGCGTGCCGGGCGCATACCCTAGATCCATTCCAACCATCGCGACCGGGTCCCGCTCCAGAATGGCTTTTGCAAAGATCCATGCAGAAGCGCCGCAATTGCCTCCCGTGACCATGCACGGCATGCCTGTCAACTCGAACAGCCGGCGCGTGTGACTGTCCGGTTGCTCGTAGTCATCGCAGATCGGATTCCACCAGTAGAGCGGCATCTTGGCCTCAAGGCACCGGCGCGTGACATTTGGAGACACGCAGGTCGCAATGATGACTTTGATCTTGTGGCCATGTTCATTCACGAGACTGATCAATTCTTCGTTTCGTTCGCGCTCATGAGTATTCAAGGTTGGGTCAAGGTCCTGCCGTCGAAAATAGTCGTCGTCCGGACGGCCCGCGAGATCAGGATCGCCGAACCACCTGATGATCCAGGAAGGATGCGGGTCGACCGTGACCACGTAGTCCGGAACCAGCCCGTTTCGGAGGCAGTAGCCGAGAGCGCCATCTGCCACGACAACTGTCCCCGGATAGCGATGCGCGATGATGCGCTGGATCGTAAACTGGCGGTGGAGGCTTGGACCGGCCGACATTGCAATGGCAGAGTTGCCTTTTGCCAGCCCCGGCTTCGGAACATCCTGGATCGATTGCTTGATATACGGCAGATTTTCCTGCGCGTGACGAAAGCCGATCTCCGCTGTCTTTTTGAACGTGGCACGTCCGATCATCTCGAGTTCAGTCTCAGTAAGCTCGGTCTTCATGGTTTCTTTGAATCTTTTACAGGAGCGGCCCCGCTCCACAACACGTTCTTTCCCTTCATGACAAAAGCGATACTGCCGCCGAGTCGTTCCAACGCCCGACGCTCGAACTCGGCCACAGTATCCTCGTTTTTCTGTTCAGGACCAGACCCGGGGACCGCATCAGGTTGCCCCGCCATTTTGTAATTGCCGATTAGCTTCGCCATGTATGCTCCTTGTTTAGACCCTCACTTTGAGGAGTTCGCCTGCTATGGCCTCTGCAGTAATAAAGTCCACGGGTTCATCGATATCCACGGACCGCTCCCGACTCATCACGACAATGCCGGCCTTCGGTCCCGTGATCAGCCCTTTCTCCATTAAGACTGACCGGCGCGTGGCCCAGACCGCCCCGTTGGGAATAAAAAGTTTGGGCAATTTTTGACTGATCCCCGCGTCGCCCTGGACTAGACGGCCGGTGAACGGCAGCACGCGATCGTCCGCGGTGCCGGCCCGACGGTACATCCATTCCGGCCGCTCGTGAACATCGCAGCCGGTAAACACAGTGTCCAGATCGCTATCGAGCATCCTCTGTATGCAGGCGTCGATGTCTTCTGCCGAGCAGAAAGGGGTGGTGGGCTGCATCGTGAGGACGATCCGGACAGGATAGCCCTCGGCTTCCACAAAACGCACCGCGTGTTGCGTCACCAATTCGGATGCCACGTCCTCCGCCAGATCCATCGGTCGCATGAACGGGACCTCCGCCCCATATTCGCGCGCGATTCGCGCGATCTCCGGATGGTCCGTCGATACGACCAGCCGATCCAGTAGACGGCTTTCCATCGCCGCCTCGACCATATACGAGATCAGCGGCCGGCCCGCGAGCAGCTTGATGTTCTTCAGCGGGATACGCTTCGAGCCGCCCCGCGCGTGAATCACTCCGAGAATGCCCTGCGTGTCAACTGATCGTGGCTTTATCATTGTGCTCCTTCATCAAAGATGCGCTGTTCTCCAAGACCTTTTCGAACGCCGCCACGATGTCCTGCATATCGCGAACAGTCCCGGGCGGGCGGACCACAAACGTCCAGAGCGCCGTCCGCGCGCAGAGATCCTCAGCAACCGGACACAGGCCCTTTTCATAAGAGACGGTCCCCTCATAGAGGCTGCAGGTGAATGGGCAGCCCTGCTTGCCGTATGCCAAACGGTCCTGAAACAACGGATTATGGTAGAGCGGACGCGGGTACCCGGGGCTCATGGGAATTCCCTCCGCAATGAGAGCCTCGAGAAAGCGCGATCGGGGGACGCCGACCTTGCGCTCGTCATACCGCATTCCAAACACGTGGTACACGTGATGGATCGTCGACGGCTCGATTGGAAGTGTGAGCCCTGGATGAGCGGGCATGGACTTTAGAAGATACGCGGCGAGTTCGTGCCGCGCGTCATTCAAGATATCGAGCTTGGTAAGCTGGACGGCTCCGATCGCCGCCTCGATCTCGGTCATTCGGTAATTCCACCCTATGGTGCTGGTCAGATATTTCCGCGCCTCTCCTGCGACCACGGCCTCGCCGTGATTGCGAATCATTCGCGCGTGTTCGGCAAGCACGGGATCATTGGTGATGACCATTCCACCTTCGCCGGTTGCCATGTTCTTCGTCTCTTGGAAACTAAAGACCCCGCAGTCACCCATCGTTCCCACCAAGCGGCCCTTGTACCGCGCCCCCGGCGCCTGCGCGCAATCCTCAATGACTTTGAGACCATGCCGACGTGCGATGGCGAGGATGGGGTCCATGTCCGCAGGATGTCCGAGAAGATGGACCGGTATCACCGCCTTTGTGCGCGGCGTAATTGCGGCCTCCAGTCGCGCGGGGTCCATGCAGAAAGTCACCGGATCCACATCGGCGAAAACCGGGATTGCGTTGTGATGAAGCACAGCGGTTGCGGTTGCGGTAAATGTATAAGGGGGCACAATGACTTCATCGCCGGGTCCTGCCTCGCACGCGGCAACTGCGGCATGTAGCCCAGAGGTTGCTGAATTCACGGCAATCGCGTGTTCGACTCCGTGATACTCTGCGAACGCCGCTTCAAAGGCCTGAATCTTGCGGCCTCCGAGAAAGCCTTGCCGGCTCGCGGAGAATGTGGAGAGCTGACCCGAGTCCAACACTTCCATCACCGCCCGCTTCTCTTCGTCTCCAATCACCGGGTACGCAGGAAAGGGAGTCGTGCGGACGGGCTTTCCGCCCAGGATTGCTAATTTACTTAGTGTTGAGATATGGGCCATTACGACTCCTTATCGTGGTAGCATTCAGAGCGCAGCCAACGAAAGATCCCTGAGATCGATTGGCCGGCCTCCACTGCGGGAGGACTCCACCAGGGCGCAGGCCATCTCCACCGCCGCGAGGCCGTCCTGTCCGGAGCACGCCGGAATCCCGCCCGTTTGCGCGCAACACACGAGATCCTTTACAGCCGCGATAAAGCGATTCTGTTCGCCGGCAGTTATATGCCCTTGACCGACTTCAAGTTCCACCGGTGTGAGTTCTCGATAGCCTGAATAACGCGGGCTATCCTCGAAACGAGACAGTGCAAGCAGAGCGCCGTCGCCTGAAATCCGAATACGGCCGCGACTCCCCTGTACGTCCAGTTCAAAGACATGACAGCAGCGCTCCCAGCCGCAAAGGATTGATCCGTGAGCGCCTGATCGGAACCTCAACTGGCCGGCGAGATTGGGCTCTGAAGATGCTTCACCGACCTCTACGCCGGATACCCATTCCACATCGCCCCCGAAGTACCGCATGAGATCGAAAAGGTGCGTGCCCATTGTGAAGACCTTGCCTGGATAATGACCGGACATCGATTCGATGCGACCGATGCCACCTTCGTCCAGGAGGCGTTTGGCTTGGAGATAGATCGTCTCCCACCGTCTCGTATGGTTGACCGCGAGGACGATTCCTGCCGAACGGCAGGCCTCGACCATTGCCACACCCTGCTCGACTGTTGACGCCAATGGCTTTTCGCAGAAAATCGCTTTCACGCCGGCTTGGACCCCGGCTAGCACCATGGTGTAATGCAACTCGGTCGGAGAACAGATGCTCAACAGATCGATGGATTCCTTGTGAAGCATTTCCTGATAGTCGTGATACCCGGCTCTGACGTTGCGGCGGTCCTGGAAGCGACGCAATCTGGCTTCATCGGGGTCCGCCCCCGCAATCAACTCGACGTCGGCAACAGCGCTATAGGCGCCGGCGTGGGTCCAGACATCAGTGCGTTTAGGATCGTCGTCGAATTGATTGCCAATCTGCCCAAGTCCGATAATCGCGGCACGGAGTCGGTCGCTTGGCTGGGCGCAGCATGTTTTTAGAGGATCACAGAGTGACAACGGCAATGCCTCGCTGCGGAAAACCATCCAGCTGATGCCGAATTTCATCGGCTTTTCCGGAAGAGGCAATAAGGATCGCATCCGGCTGAAATGTTTCAATCAGAGAAGGGGACACGACGCGGATCTCTCCGAATCGCAGCCGATGTGTTGTGACATCGTTATCGACCCAGCCGACGATATGTATCGGAGTCGCCTTGGCCGCAACGTAGGCCAGTTCGCCAGTCTCCGCTGCCCCAAACAAGACGACGTTCTTCATGACCTAGGCGTGCAATTGACGGAGGCGCTTTGCTACTTCCTGCTTAGCGATTGAATACAACAGGGCGATTTCGCGAGAGTACATGCTCATCAATTGTGTGACGCGTTCATTCCCTTTCGCAGTCACGGCGTACCTCATGGTCCGGTTTGTTTCACCGGAAGCCAATACCAACCCTTGGCCGACAAGAGTCTTAATGTAGTTGTTCGCCATCGAGCTGCTGACACCGACCTTGCGTGCCAATCCGTGCTGGCTGACCTGCTGAGCCTCATCCAATGAAAGCAGCACAAACAACTCACGCATGACTTTTGTGGGGCGAAAGAATTCAAGTCCGACCGTGACCATTCAGGATCCTCTTCAGGTTGGGATACCGTTCATACACTGACTGGTCATGGTATCGTCAGTTAGTTAGAAAAACTTAAGCATGATGCGCTGGGATTGCAGGCTCTCCAAAGACTCGGCAAAATATGCCGCCTGCCAATACATGCGTCTGCCGCAGGGGCATCATCTCGCACTTGATGAAGGCTGGGCAGATAGTACAGAACGCCGCCGTGAGCTAGTTGAGAACGACCGGAAGTCGAATAAAACTGAAGGCTAGGTGAGCAGACTTTCGTGTTTACGGCGCACGATTGACCGGGCCAAGTCTTCGCCCTCTTCACGTAACCGGTTCCACTCGCTATCATTGAATTGGCTAAATATTTTCACCACCGCCGTATCGAATTGAATTCCGCTGTTTCTGAGAATCTCGGCCCGCGCATCTTGGTACGTGAGCGCCTTTCGATAGGGTCGATCGGAGGTCATGGCGTCCAGCGTATCGCCGATGGCGAAGATACGGGCGCCGAGCGGAATCCCCTCGCCGCTCAATCCTTGCGGATAGCCTTTGCCATCCCATCGCTCATGATGGCTGTAGACAATGTCCAGGCCACCCTCCAGGAACTTGATTCCCGCAAGTAAATATCGCCCGCGGGCCGGATGCTGACGCATAACCGCCCACTCTTCTTCGGTTAGCTTGCCGGGCTTGAAAAGGATCGCATCGGTGACGCCGATCTTCCCAATGTCATGGAGGAACACCCCATACTCAATGTCTTTCAGGGCTTTCCCGTCGATGCCCATCGCCGAAGCCAACGCCTGCGCATATTTCATCACACGAAAAGAATGGGCGTTCGTCTCTACATCGCGGCTTTCGAGAGCGGACCCCAGCGCCCACAGCGTTTGCCGATAGGCCTCTTCGAGCTCGCATACCATGCTATTGAGCTGTCCTGTGCGCTGGTACACCGCGTGCTCGAGCAGTTCGTTGTAGGCACGCTCATTCACGATGTCCCGCCGTCGTCCCAGCGCGCGGATGATGCAGGAGACAATCTCCTGCGGCGCTTGGTCTGTCGTCAGGCAGTCGAAGGCGCCGGCGCGCATCATTTGCACGCCCAATTGCAGCTCGGACTTATCGACGACGACAATGATCTGAACGTCGGGATCCAAAATCCTCGCCTTTGAAATGAGTGCTACTCCGTTCAGGCGAAACCCCTGAGCCGCAGGAGCGTGAGCCGAGAGATTCATCACCAGTGCCGCACAGGGTTGCTGGTGCAGGATGACAATGGCGGATTGAACATCGGAAGCCGAGAGAATCTTCGTCTGTCCTTGGCGCTCGAGAAGCTTGCTGATCCATAACCTTGCCGAATTCTCACCGCCCACGATGAGCACGTGGCTCTCGGGGACCGGGTCATTGCTTGGCGGACCCACCAGAGGCTCACTACACGCCAGCGAAAAAATGCCGTGCGGAAAATCAAGTAGCGTATCGACAGAGGGGTCAATCGGCATTTGTGCACCTTATTGAAAAATCGGTATGCTCAACCTATCGACGAACGAAACACTACTTTCTCCGCCGGCTCGACCGTTGCCTCGACTATTGATTCAAAGATGGGGATGACGCGCGGAAGGTTTGCAAGCTCGATGACCTGGCGGACATAGCCGGTCGGTTTGATCAAGCTCACAGTACCTTTCTTGAGCTTGAAGTTCTGGTGGGTGAGGAGGAGC
>JBBRRL010000127.1:0-6534 GCA_038200775.1 Nitrospirales bacterium | reverse complement strand
GTGGACGGGGGCAGCCAGGATGAGACGCTGGCGCGGGCCGCGAAAGCCTCTCCAGCGGCTCGCCTCCTCTCGGGACCCAAAGGCCGCGCGCGACAGATGAACACGGGCGCAGAAGCTTCCTCCGGCGACGTCTTGCTGTTCCTTCATGCCGACACCCTGCTGCCCCAGACTGCCGGCAACGATATCGTGGTGGCTTTACAAGATCCCCGAATTGTTGGCGGGCGCTTCGATGTCAGGCTTGACAGGGATACGGCCTGGATGTCGATTGTCGCCCGGCTCATGAACTTTCGCTCCCGGGTCACCGGCATCGCCACAGGCGATCAGGCGCTATTTGTCCGAAGGCCCGTATTTCAGGACGTGGGCGGGTTCCCTGATATTCCGCTCATGGAAGACATTGCTTTCAGCACGCAGCTCAAACAAAAGGGGCAGCTCGTGGCCATCGATACATGTGTGATCACGTCCGCTCGACGCTGGACGCGTCACGGACCCCTCCGGACAATCATGCGCATGTGGGTGCTCCGGCTGTTATATTTTGCTGGCGTCCCTGCCGCGCGATTAAAACAGTGGTATCCCGAGACGCGATAACAAACACAGCCGTCATTATCTTTACCAAGGCGCCGGTTCCCGGGACTGTCAAAACGCGCCTCTGTCCTCTGCTGACTCCCGATGAAGCCGCATCCCTCCATGGGAGCCTGGTACTGGATGCGCTCGAACACGCGCAAGGCCTCATGGGAATGACGCTCTACGTGGCGTGTGCGCCTGACATGGCCCATCCGTTTTTCAAGGTCCTGGAAGGGCGCTACGGCGCCCGTCTTCTCCCACAAGAAGGCGATGACTTGGGAACGCGCATGGCTTCAGCAATACAGAAGGCATTTTCCCTTGGACATACGAGGGTCATTCTGACCGGGACTGACCTTCCCACTCTCCATCGCGCGCATTTTTCCCAGACGGCGAATGAACTCGGTCAGCATGATCTCGTGATAGGGCCCACGTTAGATGGAGGCTACTACCTTGTTGCTCTGTCCCGGCCGGCCCCGGAGCTTTTCTGTAACATCGCATGGAGCACGACCACCGTCCTGGAGGAAACGCAAAAAAAAGCGGCGGCCCTCGGATTGTCAGTGGCGCTTCTGCCATCGCTCCGGGACCTTGATGAAATCGAAGACCTGACCGCCTTCCTCAACCTTGCTGGGAAGGACAAGAGCCTCTCCAAACGCACGGCAGGAGCGCTGCGCCTAATCGGCGAGCGCTTGAAGGAAAGGCGAACATGATCTTTAAGCAGTTTTATCTCGAGAGCCTGGGCCACGCCTCCTATCTCATAGGCTCCGAGGAAACGGGGGAGGCTTTTGTTCTCGATCCCCGCAGGGAAGTGGAAGTGTATTTTTGACGAAGCCCCTGCTCATGGACTTCGGATTTGCTATGCCGCTGCCTCCCATCAGCATAACGATTACGTGTCGGGATGCCTCGAGCTTACGGCCCGCGCGGAGGTCGCGCTGCTTTCAGGGGCCCACTCCAATGTGAAGTATCAAGCACGGCGCCTGGCTGATGGTGAACGTCTGGAAATGGGAGAGGTCACATTCGAGATAATGTACACTCCCGGGCATAACCTCCGAGCACATCAGTATGCTCGTCAGGGATGGTTCGCGTGGGGAAGCGCCGGCGCTGTTGCTTTCGGGGGGCGCCTTGCTCGTCGGCGACGTCGGTCGTCCGGACCTGCTGGGGGGACCCGAGGAAACCGAGCAACACGCGTCTGAATTATGTCATCCCCTCAAGGACAAAGTGCTGACGCTCGATGACTTTGTGGAGGTCTGCCCCACTCATGTGGCGGGATCGTTGTGCGGTGGCCCTATTAGCAGCAGACTTTCGACGACAATTGGATACGAGCGACGCATGAACAAGATGCTGGCGGGCGGCATGCTGGCCTGGCGGACCGCCGCGCTTCCGATTCGGATCATGCCGGAATGGACTGTGTGGGATCTGGAGACGAAAATGAAGGACCGTCACGTTCTTGTCCTAGACGTTCGACAGCCGAACGAGTGGAGTGCCGGACATATAGAGGGAGCCATGCATCTCTCCGGTGCGGAACTGCCAAAGCGAGCACAGGAGGTGCCGAAGAATCGTCCCGTGGCGGTGATGTGCGGGAGCGGTTATCGCTCGTCGGTTTCCGCAAGCCTGCTTCTGCATGAAGGTCATCCCGATGGGACGAACGTCCTTGGCGGTATGGCGGCCTGGAAAAAGGCCGGTCTGCCGGTCACAAAAAGATGAAACGACATCGGCTGGCTTACATGAAACGTTGCTCATTCAGTTTTCTGACCGCTCACGGCATATCGCCGTGAGGGCCCGTCCCTGAGGCGTACTTTTCTCCGTGCGGCAGTACGACGTGATTATTATCGGCGCCGGCGGCGCCGGCATGATGTGTGCAATCCACGCCGGGCGTCGTGGACGCCGTGTGGCTTTGATCGATCACGCGCCGGGGATCGGCAAGAAAATCCTGATCTCCGGCGGGGGCCGCTGCAACTTCACCAACATACACACCGATCCAGACGCCTACACATCCGCCAATCCTCATTTCTGCAAGTCGGCGCTCGCCCGCTTCGCGGCGTCTGACTTCATCCACATGGTCCGCGCGCACGGCATCGCCTATCACGAGAAGAAGCTCGGACAGCTCTTCTGTGACGGCTCGGCACAGCAGATCGTCGATATGCTGCTGGCCGAATGCGGAAAGACCCATGCGGAATTCCACGTCGGCACACGCGTCGACGCAGTGCGCTGGACTGACGCGTTCGTGGTTGAAACAAGCCTCGACACCTTCGCGTGCCGCTCGCTCGTCGTTGCCACTGGTGGCCTGTCATACCCCAGGACCGGCGCCAGCGATCTGGGTTACCGCCTCGCGCGCCAATTCGGGCTACGTATTGTGGAACCGGCTCCCGCGCTGGTCGCGTTTACCCTCGCGGACGCTGATCGCGAGGCCATCGAGGGACTGGCGGGGGTCTCCACCGATGCGCTCGTCACCTGCAACGGCGTCTCGTTCCGTGAAAATGTCCTCATCACACACACCGGGCTGAGCGGCCCGGCAATCTTGCAAGCCTCGCTCGACTGGCATCCAGGTGAGGCACTCACCATCAACCTTCTGCCGGACCATGACGTGGGTGCCTGGCTCGCCGCCGCGCGCAAGGCAGGCCTGCGTGCTGAGACGAAGACCTTGCTTGGTGAGCGTCTGCCGCGGCGGTGGGCCGAGCGGCTATGCGAAGGGATAGGAATCGCGGGTCCGGTGGGGCAATTGCCGGAGCGCCAGCTACAAGACCTGGCGCGCGGCGTGCACCGCTGGGCCATTACACCGGGTGGCACGGAGGGCTTCCGCAAAGCGGAAGTGACGCGCGGCGGCGTTGATACCGGCGAGCTGTCGTCTCAGACCATGGAGGCGAAGAAGGCGCCGGGGTTGTTCTTTATTGGGGAAGTTGTGGACGTCACCGGGCGGCTTGGCGGCTACAATTTCCAGTGGGCCTGGGCGTCCGGAGCCGCCGCCGGCAACGCCGTGTAGGAATATCGGGGATAGGCTCCGCCAGCCTATCCCCATATTTCAGTCTTATTTTTTAATCACGCCGCACACAATCCGCGCCCCTGCATTGCCCGCGGGATCACTCGTGTAGTCGTCTGCCTTCTCATGCATGACGAGCGCGCCGCCGTCCTCATCAAGGACGGCCGTCTTTGCTTCGACCAGGCTGACTTCGGTTGAGAACACATCGACCCTAAGCATCCCGTCTTTCTCTACCCATACGTTCGGCAGATCGCCCGCGTGCTTCCCGTCTTTATTGAGAATGCCGTGCTTCTCGCTCGTGGGATTGAAGTGTCCGCCGGCTGATTTAAAATCCGGCGGATCACATTTTCCGACAGTATGGATGTGAAACCCATGCGCTCCCGGCGAAATCGACTCGGCATTCAATTCGATCAGCAGTCCATTGGGCGTGTCGGTTATCTTTGCGGTGCCAACAGTCTTGCCCTCAGTATTGATCAGATCGACCATCGCCGCGTCAGCGCGTAACGGCGCAGTCATTAGTAGAACGACACCCGCGCCCAAACTCCATAGACGTACCCGATTCATGGTTGATCCTCCTCATTCTTTCAATTTGGATTTGCTTTACTCACGCTTTTACTCGCCACTGCGGCAAATTGCAACCTGCCCAAAAATCATATCTACAGCCGACGGCATTTTTATGGGACTCAGGCACATGTAGTCTCTGAGCTTCGCAATTGAGAAGGGTCTTAAGATCAGTTCATTTTAAAAGAATTAAGCCCTTGCGTCACGAAACTGATGGCAGATTACCACCTATCGCACGTGTTTGCTGAACAACCATGAGAGGAGCACTCCTAGGCCGGCGTATAGGGCCATGTTTAGAGCAATGGACACAATCAGAACGGTGATGCCAAAGACGCTCGACTCTCTACCAAAAGTCGCCGCGTTAAAGATCCAACTCGGCCAAAGGGCTAATGCTAAGCGGGGCCAAGGAAACACCTGTTGGAAATAAGCGACGATTAAGATTATGAACGGAACGAGTAATCCTGCAAAAGCCCAGAAAGTAATAATTCTTATCATTGCCGCCCTTCGTCACGTCTGTTATCTGCGGTACCGCTTTTGGATTTCATCCATCAACAACTTCGGCAGCATGGTATAGGGAACTTGCAAACCACCAGCCCTAAGTACATCTTCCACAAAAGTGGCACAATTGCGACCATATAAATTGTACGTGCGCCCATCAGGATTACCCATTGCCTCATCAATGATCTTCTGCATGATCTGATCTTGCTGTGGGGTTGTCCTAATTATAATTTCTTCAATAGGGGCAAACTTACTGTCCGGCCTGATCGCTCCTTGGACATCCCCTCCAAAGAACATAGTCATAGGATCAGCGGCATGGCTGGGATAATGTCCGACAGTATTATCTGTATTCACCCCTAGGCCAATATGATCCAGCCCACGAGCGCCCGGATACTGTTTCACTGTGACATCAAGCCCTAGGGGATCTGAAAACGAAATTGGGTTATTAAGCGCGTAGGAATAGAAGTTAATCCCGCCGAAAAACCCAATCGGATCTTCCGAGATGAATCTCTGCAGGCGCGGGCTGTAGTACCGCGCCCTGTAATAGTACAGCCCTGTCCCATCGTTTTCACGGCCGGTATACTGGAAGGAATTGGTGCTCGGATCGCCGCCCGGGGTGGTGTTCCCAAACGGCTCATAGTAATAGATCGTCTGCAAGCTGCCGGTGTCGTCGGTCAGATTGACTGTAGAGCCAAGCGCATCGGTGAAAAATGTACGCCGGCCGGTCGCATCAGTCCGTGTGAAGACTTCATCAATCCCGAGGCCTGTCAGCATATTCACTGTCCCGCCACTCGGCGAGCGTTCCTGCACTGGATTGAGTCCATCATAAAGATAGGTCGTCGTGACGCACGCACAGATTGCACAAAGATCTTGTGAAGCGAAACCGTTCGCGGATGTTCGCATACCATGTTTAGTTAAGGTAGCGTGACCGCGTTATGGATTTCAGTTCCTCAAACTCGCGGGTCTTGTGGGTGCCTGTCGACCTATCCTTGTTCTTTTTGCCACTGACTTGAGCGGCAATAGCTTGGAAAGAGCACCCTGAGATCTCGGATAACGGCATTGGACTCAGCAGGTAGGTTCTCATGACGGCTCCTTTTCTATGGTCTTTAACGGCCTAGCGTATGAGTGTAAGTGGCTTTCAGATATCGCGTCTGTTCGATATTGCTCATTCTCATATGTCTAATTAGGTAATATGTGACGTTCTCTGTCTCGATGCGATCTTTGTCAGTCTGTCGGCTTCCCTTGTTCCCAGGGACCCTGCGCCTTATAAGGCCGGCGATACTCGCTGTTTCGTTAGGAACCCAAGAGGGAATGGAACTAGGTGGGGATGGAGAAGAAGCGCGAGTGGCTCAGCGAGCCGAGAAGAATTTCTGGATGCTTGCGACCACGTAGGATTGCTGCTCTTCGGTGAGCTCTGCATAGATGGGAAGCGCCAAGGTCTCGCGCGCGGCCTGTTCAGAGTGCGGGAATGCCCCGAGCTTGTATCCCAAATCCTGGTAGCAGGGCTGTAAATGGAGCGGTGTGGGGTAGTAGATTTCGGTGCCGATGCCTTTTTCTTTGAGAAATGTGCGAAGTTCATCGCGCTGCAGCACCCGGATCACGTACTGGTTGTACACATGTCGGTTGTGTTCTGTCACAACAGGCAGCGCAATGTGATCGAGCAGCTTCGCGTCAGCAAAAAGCTTGTCGTACCGGGCGGCGTTTCCCTGCCGGCCTTGGGTCCACGTTTCCAGATGGCCCAGCTTCACCTTAAGCACAGCGGCCTGGAGCGCATCCAGTCGGCTGTTCAGTCCCACCATCTCGTGCAGATATTTCTCCCGGCTCCCGTGCACCCGCAAAAGCTGTGTGTGGTCTGCAATCGATGGATCGTTCGTCGTGACCATCCCGGCATCACCGAAGCCGCCGAGGTTCTTGGAGGGAAAGAAGCTGAAGCATCCAGC
>JBBRRL010000126.1:0-6596 GCA_038200775.1 Nitrospirales bacterium | reverse complement strand
GAAAAAGTTCTTAGACAAAGCCCACAGGGGATGAGCGCTGCGCCGCCGCCTGCTCAAATGATCTCGCTGACGCCACGGCGGAAATTAGAAACTGTCACGACAACCCAGTCCTCTGCTGTTCAGTCCGGCCCTTCCGCAACGACGTCCCTCACGATTCCTATTGAGGGTATGTCCTGCGCCTCCTGTGTCGCGAAGATCGAGCGAGGGTTAAAGGAGTTGCCCGGGGTAATGAAGGCCTCAGTGAACCTCGCCACCGAGAAGGCCAAAGTGGAATATGAGCCACATCGAACGACACCTGATGCGATTCAGGACAAGATTCGCAGCCTGGGATTCACACCCGCCGGTGTTCCGCAGGCGAAGGACATCCTGTCTCTCACGATTCCGATTGAGGGCATGTCCTGCGCCTCCTGCGTGGCGAAGATTGAGCATGGCCTGAGCGCGTTGCCGGGCGTAAAGACCGCTTCGGTCAATCTGGCCACGGAAAAAGCGACGATCGAGTACCAGACGGGGGTGGCGAATCCGGCCATGATTCAACATGCCATTCGCGCTCTCGGCTATACGCCCGTGATGCCGACTTCCTCCACAGTCCAGGTTACGGAGCAGTCCGAATCAAAAGATGCCCGCAAGCAGGCTGCCTATCGAGACTTACGGATCCGGTTTTGGTTCGCGGCGGCGCTTACAGTGCCGGTCATGATACTTGGAATGTCGGAGCATCTCGGCCTGCCTATCTCGCCGTCGCTCTCAGCCTGGTTACAGCTTCTGCTGACAACACCTATTCAATTCTGGGCCGGGCGACAGTTCTATAAAGGCGCGATCGCCGTTGCGGGCCATGGCTCAGCGGACATGAATACACTGATTGCTCTGGGAACCACAGCGGCCTATGGCTACAGCCTTGCAGCCACGGTCTTCCCATCTGCCTTCACGGTGGGCGGTGCCACTTCTCCCATATATTTTGATTCGGCAGCGGCAATTATCACATTGATCTTATTGGGCCGGATGCTCGAAGCCCGCGCGAAAAGCCGTACGTTCGAAGCCATTACCAAGTTGATCCGGCTTCAACCTGCCAAAGCTCGCGTCATTCGTGACCAGATCGAGTTAGACCTTCCGATTGAGGATGTCAAAGTCGGGGATGTCGTCGTGGTCCGCCCGGGCGAAAGAATTCCAGTGGACGGCGTCATTCAAGAAGGAAGCTCGTCGGTTGACGAATCGATGCTGACCGGCGAGTCGATGCCGGTCGATAAAAAACCCGGCGACCAGGTGATTGGTGGAACTGTAAACCTGACAGGCAGCTTTCGGTTTGTGGCCAGCAAAGTCGGTGCCGACACGGTATTAGCCCGCATTGTCCATCTGGTGGAGGAGGCCCAAGGCTCCAAACCGCCGGTCGCGAAGTTTGTGGACAGGGTAGCCGCGGTTTTTGTGCCCATCGTCATCGCCGTTGCCGGGCTGACCTTCGTGCTATGGTTTGCCTTTGGGCCGGAACCAGCGTTTACCTGGGCGCTGCTAAATGCCGTGGCTGTGCTGATTGTCGCCTGCCCCTGCGCTCTTGGACTGGCCACCCCGACTTCGATCATGGTGGGCATCGGACGCGGCGCCGAGCAAGGCATCCTGATTAAAAGCGGCGACGCCCTGGAGCGGGCGCGCGACCTGACGACTATAGTATTGGATAAGACAGGGACGTTGACAAAGGGCGAGCCGGCCGTCAAGGAAATTGTCTCTATGGATCAAAACTGGCCAAAGGAGAGGATCCTTCTATACGCCGGGTCAGCGGAACAAAACTCTGAACATCCGCTGGGGCAGTCCATCCTGAAGGCGGCTCAAGCCACGACTGGAAAGCTGGAGCCTGTGAGGGAGTTTATGTCGCTCCCTGGTTATGGCATTCGGGGCCGGGTCGGGGACCAGCTAGTAAGAGTCGGGAATGTTCGTATGATGCACGTCGAAGGCCTGTCCCTTGGTCCATGGGAGCCGGAGGTGGAGCGCCTGTCCAAGGCGGCAATGACTCCGATGTTAATGGCCGTCGGGCAGGAGATTGTGGGCATCATTGCAGTGGCCGACACTCTGAAGGAAGGGTCGCGCGCAGCCGTGAGCGCCCTGAAACACATGAGCCTCGAAGTGATCATGCTTACAGGGGACACCCGTCAAAGCGCATTGGCGGTTGCCGTCGAACTCGGCATCGATGAGGTGCTCGCCGAGGTCCTGCCCGATGCGAAGTCCCGCGAGGTGAAACGCCTGCAAGGCGAAGGAAAGCGCGTCGCGATGGTGGGCGACGGCATCAACGATGCGCCTGCGTTGGCTCAAGCGGACATCGGGGTCGCCATCGGCGCCGGTACCGATATCGCGATCGAAGCGGCGGACATCATACTCATCGGCGACGATGTGCGCGGGATCGTCACGGCGATTAGACTCAGCCAGGCCACGATGAGGAACATCAAGCAAAATCTCTTCTGGGCGTCTATTTACAACATCGTGCTGATCCCCGCCGCCACCCTTGGCTGGCTGAATCCCATTCTGGCCGCCGGTGCCATGGCCTTGTCTTCAGTAAGCGTCGTCAGCAACGCCCTGCGCCTGCGCTACTTCAATAAATTAACGTAAATATTTGCACTTCCATAGTTATAGAGTATGATGCTTATAACATTGCATACCCGGAGCTGTGACTGACGTATGATGACGATCATTATCCCCACCTATTTCAACCCAATCATGGGCGTGCTTGGTCTTTTGCTCGTCTGGAAGCTTTATGATCTCCAGGTCCGCATGGGGCGTGTCCACGCGGTGAATTTCTGGGCTCCCTCCCGCATCCGGCGCCGGGTCGGTGCCAGGACGCTCCTGCGGTAGTCGACCAACTTCTACCTTACCAGTTTACAGTTCCATAGAACCCACGGGTTCCAAGATACTTCAGCGAGTGTGATCGGTCGTGTATGTACAACGTCCTAAGAAACGTGCTATAAGTATAGACACCAAATGTGCTATAGGGGTCGTAGGTGGACATCCATATATCTGATCTTATCCCTTATTTTCTTTCCGTCCTGGGCTTGCTGCTGATCTGGCAAATGCATGAGATACAAGCGCAGGCCGGGCGGATTGACGCGATGGATTTCTGGGTTGTCTCCGGAATTCGGCTCTTTCTCTACGGGACGCCATGTGACACCTCAGCGTGCCGCGCTTGCCGGAGTGCTCACGGCATGGGGTTCCTTCCCGGTTATATCGCCTCAAAAGGCTTTCGAGAACAGCTTCCCAAATGCAGCAATCCCATCGGCTGCCGGTGCCTGTTGGTAGGTCTCTATGGAGCGTGGCCGCAAGCAGAGCTCGCGCGCAAGCAGCTCAAGTGGAACCATTCCAAGATTCAATTGACCGACGATCAACTTGAGGCCCTTGCTGAAGGGGGAAAGACCAGGCGTGCAGGTTTTAGCGCGGACAGGATTTCGCTTATTTTGCTTGAAGCGATGCAACTGGAAAAGACAGATCCGAAAGCAGCCATCAATCGCTACCGCTTTGTGGTTGAGGAGGCTCAAGAGAGCAGAGATTTGCCATTTGTCATTGCGGCATACCTGCGGCTCAGCGAACTGCTCGAATCCGTTAGCGAGGACCAGGAGGCTCTCGAGGTCGTTGGTAACTTCCTAGAGCGGTACCGCAGTCGCAGAAGAGGACTTCGGCTTCGCCGTGGTGAACGCTATCGGCCGACCGAAGGTCAGCTGAACGTGATGTCGATCCGCCGTACGCGTCTCGAAGCCCGGATCGGGACTCCGTCCGCTACTCCCACCGCGTAAGGCTATCGCTGCCAGTCGGCCCGTTCTGCGGCGCCGACAGTAATCCCCGCGACGCATCCAGTTGAGCGGCAGCATAGCGCTCAGGTGTTCCTATGTCCGACCAATACCCGTTCATCCGGTAGCCTGCCAGTGGCCGTCCCTGCCGCAGCAGTTCAATATAAACGTCAATAATAGAGCCTGGGCCGGTGGGGATGGCATCCACGACGGCCGGTTCGAGGATATGCGCGCCGGAGAACATGTACCCTGTCCGGCCCAGAGCGTCTGCGCCGGGCGGTTGAGGACCCGCTGTGGGGGCGCAATCCGCAATCGTTGGTTCTCCCTTAATTTGAAGGATTCGCGAATCGTCAGCCAGTGTCACAGCGCCCCAATCCGCCGCGCTGGGATCTGCACGAAGTGCGAGAGTCGCAAGCGCGCGAGATGCGACGTGGGTTTTGAGGAGCATTGTAAGGTCGCAGGCTGAAAGGGTGTCACCGTTCAACACGAGACAACGGCTATTTTCAAAATAGGGCTGCGCCTGTCTGATGCCTCCTCCTGTGCCGAGTATTATCGGTTCGTGGGAGTATGCTAATCGCATCCCGTAACGAGAGCCATCACCTAACGCCTCGACAATCTGGTCGCCGAGGTAGTGAACATTAATGAGCGCCTCGGTAATCCCATGCTGCCTGAGGAGAAGAAGATTCCAGACGACGAGGGGATAGCCGCAAACGGGCAGCAGCGGTTTGGGAATTCTCTTGGTCAACGGTCGCAGACGCATTCCATAACCGGCTGCGAGGATCATGGCTTTCATAACAGACGCCGCATCAGCTCTTCTTCGAACACAGCCAGAGCGAGAGGCGTGTTCCTCTCCCTAAACATTATTGGAGCTCGGGGACGTGGGGCGCGAGCGCCTTGCGCAAGGGCTGCAAAGCAGGATGCCGAAGCAGGTTTCGTTTGACGTTTGCGAGCGTCCGAGGGAGGTACTGTAGATATCGATCATTGTTCTTCTCTGCGAGGATGTACACGAACCGCCCCGCAGCCTTCAAGTTTCGTTGGATGCTTGTCAGATCAAAGAGGCGCATGAACTGTACGCGATCCAGTGGAGCGCCGAATTTTGCCCTCACCTCAAGATAGCGCACGATCAGCTCTTCAATAAGCTCTTCGGGAAGAGACACGTAAGAATCCCGAAGCAGTGATGCGAGATCATAGCTCGCAGGCCCCATCAGGGCATCCTGAAAATCTATGACCCGCAACTGTTCATCAAGTACCATAAGGTTGCGGCTGTGATAGTCCCGATGTGTAAAGACGCGTGGCTGCGTTGCGAGGAGTTCTGCGATTTTCCGCATCTCGGCCCGAATCATCCGGGCCTCTGCGTCAGCCAACGTGATCCCCGTGCGGTGCTCGATCCCATATTCGATGAAATGGTCGAATTCCCACATCAGCAAGGGCACATCAAACGCGCGACCGAAGGCAAGGCAGGCTGGATTCTCGGGGAACGACGCCTTGAGGTGCAGGCGAGCGAGCGCTTCGACGGCGTTGCGATACAGCTTCGGAGTGTCGGGGCTGGTGCCCTCTTGCGAGGCTAAAGCCAGCGTCACATCGCCAAGATCTTCGAGGTACAGCAATCCGGCCGTTTCATCGTAATAGTGCAGCTCCGGAACGGCGACATCGGCTTTCGTCAGATGTCGCAAAATGTTCACGAATGGCAACTCCGCGACTACTGGCGCGTGCTGGCTCACTGCTTCTTCCGAGTGCTTAAAGTCCTCTGGAGACGACAGTTGCATGAGCACCAGAGAATGAGGGGGCCCTCCGGATACCTGTAGGCGAAAATATTGTCGGTTTGAGGCATCTCCGGTCAGGGGGGCCAAGCTGGTGAGTTCCGTCCGGAATGGGAGTTTGTTTCGGAGCGTGGCGGATACGCGTTCCGGGTCCGGGGGAGTGATGGACGCCATTAGGTCAGGATTATACCCGGTTCCGTGACTCACGAAAATCCTCAGCAGGTTTTCGCCGTGTCTTGACCTGTGTCCATCCCAACGTCCCAACCGCCGCTCCGATACAGTCGGCAACGAGATCCCACACATTGGCGTCGCGCAGTGGCACAAAGGATTGGTGAAATTCGTCCGTCAAGCCATAGGCCGTTGAGGCGACGATCGCAAGGAACGCGGCGTGCGCTGCTGACCACGGGCCTGCTGCGTATCGAAAGGCGCGATAGGTCAGGATTCCGAGGAGTCCGTATTCAAGCGCGTGCAGTACCTTATCGGCATAGGGGATGGAAAGAACAGGAACGTACACGTCGGGATGCGACAAGGAAGAGAGAACGAAAATCAGGGCAGCATAGAGGGCGACGAGGACCCAATAAGACCAAGCAGGAGCGTAAAAGCGTTCCACTATACGTGCAGACCCTCCATGGCGTGCCCTCCAAGCATACCGTGGTTTTCGTGCCGGCCCAATTACTATCTGTTCTATCAACCCGAAAAAGTTCGTTCTCGATTTCTTGACCGGTTCCGTGGGCGGATGCTAGGTTGGTGCCACATGAGAACAGTCGCGGTCGCTTTTCTCTGGCATCTTCATCAACCGTATTATACCGATCCTCTGACCCACACCTCGCCCTTCCCCTGGGTACGGCTCCATGCGACGAAAGGTTATTTTGATATGGGCGTCCTGTTGGAAGAATATCCGGAGATGCGGGCCACGGTCAACCTGACACCATCGCTCCTTCTCCAGATTCAGGAACAGACGCAGGGAACCGTGCAGGACGCGTTTTTCATGCATGCTGCCTGTCCTGCTGCGGATTTGAGTGCCGAACAGGCAGCCTTCATCCTGCGACATTTCTTTGCCGCCAATTGGGACACCATG
>JBBRRL010000125.1:0-6600 GCA_038200775.1 Nitrospirales bacterium | reverse complement strand
CGTTGCAAAAGGCTCAGGGCCCAGGCCACGAACTTAAAATCGATGATGGTGTAAACACATTTCAGCGTCTCTCGCTGAGTAGAAGACCAGTCGGACGAGCGTGATCACCGTATCGTGCGCGAGAAAGGCCTTAATCGCCTCGGACGACACGGCGGCCGCTTCCTCTTTGGGATAGCCGTACACTCCGGTTGAAATTGCGGGAAAGGCGATAGACGCCAATGCATGTCGCGCGGCGAGTTCCAAGGAGTTCCGGTAACAGTTCGCAAGCAGCACCGGCTCTTGGCCGCCATGGGTTCCCTTGACGGGTCCCACGGTATGGATCACGAATCTCGCCGGCAGTGCTCCGCCCGATGTCATGACCGTCAATCCTGTGGGGAGTCCTCCGGGATACAACGTCTGTCGAATCTTTTTGCACTCCCGCAATATCGAAGGACCACCCTTTGCATGGATGGCGCCGTCGACTCCCCCGCCGCCTAACAGCGAGGAATTCGCGGCATTGACGATGACATCGACGTGTTCGGTTGTGATGTCACCGACAGTCACAACTACCTGCGCGCGCCCGGCGGCGTAAATCGTTCGAAGCTCCATCTGGTCTGCTTATACTAGAAGAGGAGTGTGCAAGGCGATAGGAACCGAATCAAGGAACAGTGAAAAGTTTCCTGAGGGCGGGGGAAATAAAGCCGCGCTACCGAAGGGACTACAAGACAGAACAGCGCTTCTTAAAGTAGATCAATCCAAGAATCCCAGAACCGAGCAGCAGCCAGGTCGCAGGTTCGGGAACCACACTGTCATCCGAGAAGCGTCCTACAATCTGGCCTGAATTATTGATGCCGAAGGCTTAGGTGAGAACGCTGCCGGAGACATCGAGCGTCGTGTACTTTCCCTCAGTGTAGAGAAACCCATGAACTGTCCCGGCGGCATCCCGAAAGCTTCCCACAATATGGCCCGGATCATTGATACCTTGGGGTGAGGTGTTTCACTCTCCGGAACCTGAAGCGTCACGAATGTCTCCCCCGTCAGAACATACCCTTGCGATTTCCCCTTCGCATCAACGAAGTTGCCCACAATTTGTCCCTTATCATTGATGCTAAAGGCCTGGACGAACGCACCACCGGCAGGAACGGGCAGCGTCGTCAACCGTCCCCCGATGAAGAGAAAACCATTATTCCCTACGGGAAGGTTTGAGGATCCGACGATCTGCCCCACATCGTTGATGCCGAAGGCTTCGTCGGAAATACTGCCGGGGATTTGAATGGTGGTGAATGTCCCAAGACTGTATAGAAAGGCATGTGCCGGCTGCCCCCCCTCGCCACTCACTCCAGGTAGAGGTTGTGTGAAGGCCCCGACAATTTGACCCTTGTTATTAATGGCAACGGCTGAAGTCGAAGGACTCCCGGGGACATCGAGGGTGGTGAGTGTCCCGTCAGCGTATAGAACCCATGGATGTCACCTAGTGCCGGACCGGTGAGCGCAACAAAGAGAAACAGACTGCACAAGGATACACGGGCACCACGTTTCATGAATTACTCCTTTTTCCTTTTCAGAACGACGGAGCAGGGAGCAACTGGGGCGCACACTATATATACGTGACATGGCTTAATGGCTACGAAGGAGATAGGGGGGCCTCTCTTTCGCATGAATGCAAGCCGCGTGTGATGCTCCGTTGGTGGCTCGCTCAATTAACAGTCACGCCGGTCTACTATAACGATTATGAGAGCGCGGGGGAGAGTGGGGTAGACTCAACGCAACTCGCTGAAAATTGGAGCGAAAGGGGTGGTCAGTTGAGCGTCCGCGAGCCGTAACAGGGTTCAATCGGCGTCGCCGAAGGAGACAATCGCAAACCGTTTCTTGCCGACTTTGACGCAATACTCTTGCTGGGCATCTGAAGGAAACATGAGGTCTCCGTCCATCACCTTCTCCCCATCTACTTCCACACCTCCCTGGGCGATCAGCCGCCGCGACTCCGTCTTACTGGGAGCAAGACCGGCGCCCACCAGCATTCCAATGAGAGTGTTCGCGGCGCGCGGCAACCTTTTGCGCTCTGCTGTATGTGGAAATTCTCGTTCGCTGAACCGGCGTTGAAATTCGGACCGGGCCTGCTCCGCGGCAACGGCGCCATGATAGCGGCCTACGATCTCCTGGGCCAGCTTGACCTTTGCCTCCATCGGATGAAGTTTTGAGACGGCGTCCAGATCGGCGCTGGTCAGAAGCTCATAATAACGCATCATCAGAACATCGGATATAGACATGATCTTACCGAACATCTCCCCGGGGGGATCCTCCAACGCGATGTAATTGCCGAAGCTCTTGCTCATCTTTCGCACGCCGTCGGTCCCCTCCAACAGAGGCGTTGTGATGACCACTTGCGGCAGCTGCTCATACGTGCGTTGTAGATCGCGACCCACCAGGAGGTTGAACTTCTGATCCGTGCCTCCGAGTTCCACATCCGCTTCAAGCGCGACAGAATCATACCCCTGAATGAGCGGGTACAAAAACTCATGGATGCTGATCGGCTTCTGCTCCTGAAACCGCTTGTGAAAATCATCGCGCTCGAGCATTCTGGCCACGCTGGAGCCCGCCGCGAGATGCACCAACTGCTCCGCTGTCATTACATTCATCCAACGGCTGTTAAATTCCACGATGGTGCGGGCCGGGTCCAGGATCTTGAAGATTTGGCGCTCATACGTCCTCGCATTTTCGCGCACCTCGGCCTTACTCAGGGCCTTGCGCGTCTCCGATACGCCGGTGGGATCTCCGATCATGCCGGTAAAATCACCGATCAGGAAAATCACGTCGTGCCCCAGTTCCTGAAAATGCCGGAGCTTGTGAATCAGGACGGTATGGCCAAGATGCAGGTCGGGCGCCGTCGGATCAAACCCTGCCTTCACCCGAAGCGGCCGGCGCTCCTTCAACGAAGACGCGAGCTTTTCCTCAAGTTCCTTGGGCGAAATGATCTCGACCGTCCCCCGCGCGATCAGCTGAAGCTGCTTGTCGACCTCAGTCATGGGCGCCTGCCGTGATCACCAGGGGCCGAAGCCGTTCCATGCGCTTCTTGCCGATGCCCTTGACCTTGCGGAGATCCTCGATGCTTTGGAATGGGCCGTGGTCTTTTCGGTACTGCACAATTCGCTCCCCCAGTTTCTCGCCGATC
This sequence comes from Nitrospirales bacterium, assembly GCA_038200775.1. Classification (GTDB taxonomy): domain Bacteria; phylum Nitrospirota; class Nitrospiria; order Nitrospirales; family NS-4; genus NS-11. The sequence continues at coordinate 3,449 of JBBRRL010000125.1, read as the reverse complement.
CCTGGGAGTTCCAGAAGATCGTGCATGGGAGCTTTATTCAGATCAATGGGAAATCGCACGGGACGACGAGACGGCGTCGTCAGAAAAGCTTTGGTGCGACGCACAGACGAAGACGTGGCGGGCCCTGCCGGAGCAACAACGGCAACCTTATGGCCGGCAGAAGGGACAGGATCATCCCTTGAAGAAGGCTCTTCTACGACGAGAACCTTGCGATCGGGTTCGGGGGACGGATCGCGTCTGACCGGAGGTTCTTCCTGGAGCCGGTCGACCGCCTCGGACGTGATGGAGGACACGGGCGCGCGAGTGTGCTGCTGATCGTCAGCGTTGACACCCCAATAGATAATGCCCACGGTGATCGCGAGCATGAGGATTTTGATCGCAAGAGACTGGAGCACGGTCATCGCCGGTTATCCTGCCCGGCGCCGGGCCAGATGGATCGCCATGTTGTCGACGTCTTCCGCCGCCTCCATGATTCCCTCCGACATGGTGGGATGCGCATGGATGGTTTCCGCTAGCGTTTCCACCGTCGCACCCATGTTCATCGCTACCGCGGCTTCGTGGACAAGCTCTGCGGCATGAGCGCCCATAACATGCACGCCCACGATTCTCCGTGTCTTGGCGTCGGTGACGATCTTCATCAACCCCGCGGTCTCGCCGGTCGCTTGTGCCTTGCCGAGACCCGCGGGACGGAACTTGCCGATCTTGACCTCCATGCCTTGCTGCCTCGCTTCAATTTCAGTGAGGCCGACACGCCCGATTTCCGGGAAAGTAAAGATGCCCGCCGGAATGACGTCATAACCCATCTCGCATGGCTGGCCGAGGATATTGCGCACGGCAACTTTCCCTTGCGCCGAGGCGACATGCGCTAACATCGCCTTTCCCACGACATCCCCAATGGCATAGATACCGGCGCGATTTGTTTCCATCCTCTCGTTGACCAGGATCTCTCCCCGTTCTCCAAGGGCGACACCGGCGGCCTCTAATCCAAGTCCGGCGCTGTTAAAGCGCCTGCCGACGGAGACGAGCACCTTTTCGGAAGTGACCGGCGCGCCCGTCGCAAAGCTCGTCGTCACTCCATCCGCCCCGACAGACACGGTGTCCACGCGTGTACCGGCCAAGATGCTGACCCCTTGTTTCTTCAATTCCGAAGCCAAGAGTGCCGACACCTCTTCGTCCTCACCGGGAAGGATTCGGGACAGCATTTCAACGATCGTGACTCGGGTACCCAGCGCGCTAAATAGTGAGGCAAACTCACATCCTTCAACGCCTCCGCCCACGATAAGCAGGCTGTCTGGGACCGCCACCAGGTCCAGAATCTCCCGGCTGCTGAGGATCCGCACTCCATCAAGCGGAAGATTCGGCAACGCCGGCGACAACGTGCCGGTGCCAAGGATCACCGCATCGGGCGCCAGGAAAGCTTCCGTTCCGTCAGCTCTGGTGACCTGCACCTTCTCCCCCACCAGGGCTCCGCGACCTTCGATGAGATCTATTTTCCAGGTGGACAGCAACGAGCGAATCCCTTTGACAAGCGTGCCGACAATTTTGTTTTTCCTTGCCACCATGCGCGCCAGGTCATAAGAGATTGGACCGGGAAGCAGGATGCCGAATTCCTCGGCCTTTTTGATCTTGTTCGCAAGCTCTGCGCACGCCAGGAGAGCCTTGCTCGGAATACAGCCCCAGTTCAGGCACAGGCCGCCTACGGCAGTGCTTTCGACCAGCGTCACGCGGGCACCCAGTTGGGCGGCGCGGATCGCGGCCACATAGCCGCCCGTGCCGGCGCCGATGATGACAATGTGTTTCTGATCGGACATGGATCAGGAAGTCAGGACGAGCTGTTACTTCGACTCTGACTGAAGAAACTCTTCGTAAGCTTTCGCGTCCATCAGGCTTTCCACCTCTTCGGGATGCGTGAGGTCGATCACAGCCACCCACCCCTCACCATAGGCGTCGGCATTTGCGAGTTCCGGGCGAGTATTTAAAGCCTCGTTCACCTTAGACACGGTACCGCTGACCGGCGTATAAATGGATGATGTCGCCTTGGTCGATTCCACCTCTCCGATTTCCTGCCCCGCAGTGACCGTGTCGCCGACCTTCGGGAGCTGAAAGAAGACGATGTCGCCTAACGCTTCCTGGGCATGATCACTGATCCCTATGACCGCCTTCCCCGCTTCGGAGCGGACCCATTCATGATCCTTGTGGTAGCGCAGATTTTTAGGAATCATCTTGCTCCTTTGATTGCCAAGCGCCGCCGCCAAGCGACGCTTGCTCGGACCCATTGCACCCAGCCCACCCCGCGGCTGCCGAGACAGCCGCTTTCCCGTGGCACCCGCCCGCCCCGCCAAGACAGCGCGTTGTCCCGTGGCCCAGAACTCGCCACTAGACCCAGCGCGCCCCGCGGCTGCCGAGACAGCCGCTGCTCCCATTACACCCAGAATCTCACCCGCCCGCCCCGGCGGTGCCGAGACAGCCGCTTTCCCGTGGCACCCGCCCGCCCTGGAGTCATTCCGACCGTTGATATGGAAGGCAACGGGTATCCTGGACAGACTCCTCCACCCCTGACGAGTCCGTCTCTCCCGTTACACCCTCTTAGCCCCCGAGCGCGCCAAGACGCGCTCGTCTTCCCGTGGGCCTGGTGATTGTAAGGCCGCCGGGATAGTCTTTTTGCTGTTTGCTCTGCATTTTCATCGTCGTTTCGCTTACGGCTGAGCCTCGTATTTGAGCATGCGATGCTAGATTAGCGATCCTCCTTTGTCAAGCCACCTCCACTGACTTTTTCCTTGTAAATCAAGCCGGTACCGCTCGGGAAAAAGGAGAGGATACCGTTGGAAAGAGTCCCGGTTTCCGCCGTGAGCCAGAGGCGTTTTCCGTTCATGCCCGCAATCAACGGCTTGACCGCGCCGGCCTGACTCGGCGGGAGCGAGACAGCAACATAATCGACACGAGCATGCCTGAGGTCCAGAAAATTCTCCGTGTACCATGCAAGCGCGGCACGAGGGTTCGTTATGGCCTCCGAATGTACTTCGAGCGCGACCTTCAACATGGGATACGTCTTGCGCAGGCTTCGCAGGACACCATCGAAAATCTTGCGTTGCTCGCGTTGCTTCCAGCCAATCCAGCGCCAAAACTCCGGAGAGGAGCTTATCGCGGGCTGGAGATTCAGGCGAAGACGGGTGACGTCGAGCGCCTGTCCCATGTCCCGCTGATAAGCCCGGAGCGCGAACGCGCTGAATCCATCCAGGGCTGTCGACGGTGGTTCCGCTATCAAAAAGATCCCATCGACGCCGGTGGCGGCAAGATCGATCAAGAGCCCGAGCAGGTATTCCCACACCGCTGGATGGAACAGATCCAATCCGTCCGCGGCAGACAGTACGCCGGAGGCAGGATCATAGCGACGGTCCGACCAGCCAAGAGACGGTTCAATCCAATCCATACGACGAATCGACAGCGCG
>JBBRRL010000124.1:0-6675 GCA_038200775.1 Nitrospirales bacterium | reverse complement strand
ATCGGCTGATCGAGCCGGAAGGGCTGATGTACTGCGGGACAGTGCAGGTGAAGCATTTGTTATGGATTGTGGTGCGCGAGGTCGGGCTGGACAAGCTTGCACACGAAGTGGAGGTCAGGCTTGGTGATCTGCGGCTCGCACCATTCTATGGCTGCTACATGCTCCGGCCGTCGTGGGACTTGGAGTTCGATGATCCGGAAAATCCATCTTCAATGGAGAAGGTGATCCGCGCGGTCGGTGCCGAACCGGTCGATTACAGCGGCAAGATCAAGTGCTGTGGATTTCCGATCATTCTCGAGAAGGAGAATATCGCCCTCACGATGAACGGTTCAAATATCAAGCAGGCCAAAGATGTGGGCGCCGACGCAATGGTGACCCCTTGCCCACTGTGCCACATGAGCATGGACATTTATCAGGAGCGAGCCGCGCGAACCGTCGGAGCAAAACTTGATTTGCCGATCCTTCATCTCCCTCAGATGATCGGATTGGCGATGGGAGTGCCCGCCAAAGATCTCGGCGTGCAGCGTCACCTCGTGTCCGTCGATTCTATCGTGAGGGCTGTTGAAGAGCGAAAAATCAAAGGGGACGGGGAACGGCCTTCATGAACACCGTGCGGCTTGAAGACTTCAAGAACTTTTCTCCAGAGAAGATGAAGAAGAACAATCTTTTTCAAACGCCCCGATTCTTTTGTGACGTGTATGGCTTGGAGCCCGGGCAGGCGCAACAGGGTCACGTGCATGGGGAGCAGGACAAAGTGTACATTGTCCTCGAGGGGCAGGGGACGTTTCAGATCGGCAAAGAAGAGCACGTGCTGTCAGCCGGGGAGGGGGTCATGGCCTCAGCCGGTGACGAGCACGGTGTCCGCAATCACACCCAGCAGCGGCTTGCCATATTAGTCTTCGTCGCGCCGAACCCTTCGTAGCGCTCAGATCTCCGACGTGCTCGTGCGTGACCGCTCTTAACTGAGGAAGGCAGGGCTCTCCTGCAATTACTTGACTTGTTTAGCCGACGGCTCGACGAACGGCATAAGCGGGAGCGGTTTGGCGTCCTTTTTGACTTCCAGAATCGCAATTGCCCCGCGTAAGGCATCAGTCAGCGAATGGGTCACGATCGGGTAGACACCCTCATTCTGTACAACCATATCGAGCGTCGCCGCTCCTGCCGGTCCTACGACATAGGTCTGCACGCCCTTCAGGTGATTGGCAGGATTGCCGCTCTCCCAGACGTCATCCCACATCTCAGCGATCGGGTGCAGCGCGGAGAAGTTATTGGGACCGCCGTTGACAAAATAGAAGCGAACGCGCTCCCCGGGCTTCGCTTGCAAAAATTGTCCTCCCCGTGTGGCGTGTACCGGATCGTATCGAAAAATGGCGCCGTTGAAGACGACATTATCGTATTTACGGTCGAACATTGCTTGCACGTCGTCAGGGTCTGTCTTGAACAGTTCGGTTTGGACGAGCACGTATTCGCGGTCCGCCTTGGGCATCGCCTTGGGGTTCTTTGGATCTACGATGACGGCGCCGACCATTCCCCGCGCAATGTGCTGGATCATGGGGGATGCCCCGCAATGATAGACGAAGATACCTGGCCGTTTCGCTTCCCACGTGTAGTTCAATGAGTCGCCGGGTGAAATCTCGCGATAGTTCTTCAGGTAATCCGTTTCAGCTGCGTGGAAGTCCATGGAGTGCGGCCGCCCATTGGTCGGCGGATTGGTCAAGTGGAAGTTGACCTTGTCCCCTTCGGTCACACGAACCACCGGACCTGGAAACTGGCCGTTGAACGTCCAGGCAGCCATTTTATTGCCTTCGCCATCAATCGCCACGTCGGTCTCGATCGCTGTCATCTCTACATTGACCGTCTTCGCATGGGATGTTGTTGCAATTATGCAGGTGATGAATACAAGTACAATTGCCATTGGAATGATTGTCAGTCGTCGGAATGCACTCATTGGTCTCTCCTCTCTACGCACTATTGTAGGGCCGGACTATACTGGAAAGGATTGAGTTCAAATATGATCTTGGTCATGTTTTAAGAATAAGCCGCGGAGGAGCCTCAGCGAGACGTCCGTCGACGAGCGCCTGCAATCCTGGAAGATCGCGAATGACCAGGGATCGTCCTGACTTTGCAATGAGACGCTTGCGGGAGAGTTTGCTGATCGTGCGAATGGTGGTCTCCACGGCGAGACCCGTCATGTCGGCGATGTCCTGGCGGCTGATGCGGAGTCCAAGCACGATGCCATCCGAGGACGGTTGCCAATGCGCTCTCCGAGCCTCACCAGCAGCGCGGCAATCCTCTGATCGGCTCGCTCCAAGGCGAAGGTTTTCGATGTTTCCTGAGCCTCATTGAGCCGGCCTCCAAGATACTTTATGACTTCGAGGGCGGCAGCCGGATTCGTCTTGAGCAGTTTCAAATACGTGTGCTTGGGAATTTTTAGGATCGCTACCGGGCCCATCGGTTGTGCGCAGCCGGGATGGGTCTTCCCGTCAAATACGGCCGCTTCGCAGCAAAAGAGATCTCCTGGCAGAAGCACCTTGAGGACGGCTTCCTTCCCTCCCTGCGATGACTGCACGCACTTGACGGCGCCTCTCATCAACACATGAAAGCATTCGGCCGGATCGCCTTGTTTGAAAATGTACTGCCCCTTTTCGTAGTTCGCCTCAGTGATACCTTCGCTCAAGGTTTTCAGGTCGCGATCCTTGAGGGAGGAGAACACCGGGATCTGACGAAGTGCGGAAGACCTGTCCATGGCGGCAAAGCTTAACAAGTGATGTCTCATCTGTAAAGTCGGTATCGTCAAGCCGGGGCGCAATTCGAGTCAGGATTCGGTTGCTTGACTTCATTTTGAACGCTGCGACAGAATGCCGCTCATGGTGCCGTCGCGACGAGCAATCCTGATCGGCGGACGCTGGATCGAGACCGCCGAGACTGCCACAATCCGCGATCCCTATTCCGGCGAGATTTTGGCTGAAGTCTGCCTCGCGGGGGACGCAGACATCGAAGCGGCAACGAAGTCCGCTGTTGCGGCCTTTGCGGTCAGTCGTCATCTTCCTTCGCACACGCGGGCGACGGCCCTCCAAACCATTGCAAATGTCCTGGCCACCCGGCATGAGGAGTTCGCAACATGCCTTTCGGCGGAGTCCGCAAAGCCAATCACGGATGCCCGCCGTGAGGTCGGCCGCGCGATCAATACCTTCACGCTTGCCGGCGAGGAGGCTAAACGCATTTCGGGAGAAGTCGTGCCCCTCGACATCACGCCTGGTATGGACCGGTATGTGGGTATCACCCGCCGTGTTCCGATCGGACCTATCCTCGGCATCACACCGTTTAACTTTCCGCTAAATCTCGTCGCCCATAAGGTCGCACCCGCCATCGCCGCGGGAAATCCGATCATCCTCAAGCCCGCTCCCCAGACCCCATTGACGGCGCTCTTGTTGGGAGAAGTCATCAGTCGGGTCGGTCTTCCAGTCGGCATGTTGAGCATTGTTCCTTGCACGAATGCGCTCGCCGAGCGGATGGTGACGGATGATCGCTTCACGATGCTCAGCTTTACCGGGAGCGCGCCGGTCGGCTGGCGACTCAAGAGCAAGGCCGGCAAAAAAAGGGTGGTGTTGGAGCTGGGCGGCAATGCGGGGGTGATTGTGGAACCCGACGCCGACCTTGACCATGCCGTAGAGCGCTGTGCGGCGGGGGGCTACGGCTATGCAGGTCAGACCTGTATCTCAGTCCAGAGGATCTACGTCCAGGAATCAGTGTATCAACCGTTCCTTGAGCGGTTGCTGAAGCGAGTCCGTACGTTGAAAGTGGGGAGTCCGCGGGACGAGTCTACAGCCATCGGGCCGCTTATTGACGAGGGATCAGCCAAGCGAGTCGAATCGTGGATCCAAGAAGCGGTCGCGGGCGGAGCGAAGCTCGAGCTTGGCGGCAAGCGCCGGGGCAGTGTGATTGAGGCGACGGTGCTGACCAATGTGAAATCGGGGATGAAGGTCAACCAGGAGGAGGCCTTTGGACCCTTGGTCAACGTTACGCCTTATCGCACATTCGCGGAAGCCATAGAGGCGCTGAACGATTCGCCGTACGGATTACAGGCCGGCGTCTTCACGCGCGACATCAACAAGGCCTTCGAGGCGTATGCGAACATCGAAGCAGGGGCGGTCTTGATTAATGAGATTCCCACATTCCGCGCGGACCAGATGCCATATGGGGGCGTCAAGAACTCCGGTCTGGGGAGAGAAGGTGTCCGCTACGCGATCGAAGAGATGACGGAGCCCAAGCTGCTGGTGCTCAATTTGTCCTAGTCGTCATTGATTCGGAAAGCCTATCTTCCTTAACCGTCGCACTTGCCTTACTTCGCACGTTCGAATGAACGCGCCGTTCTGGTTCATCTCTGTGGGGAATCATTTCAAGGCTCGGGATGCACGCAGGAGATTCTCATCTTAGTAGCAGTCTTCCGAGACGACGGAAGGTTCTGACGCCGCTATACTCGTATTTTTCTACCTATGATATACTGTCATGGTTTTCATCCCGCTACCAACGGCGCGATCAGCCAGGAGCAACAGATTCCGGAAAGAGGAAGCGAGACACACAGCTCACAGGAAGGAACAGTGGCAATGATGAAAGACAATCTGACAATGGAGTGGCCTATTGCGTGGAGTGTTGTCTGGGTGGGCGCTTTAGCGGCGCTAGCCGTCGCACTTATTTGGGGGTTGGCGGGAATTGCCGTGGGCGCCCACAGAGTTGGAGGGAGTCTGACTCATGCGAGGGAACTGGGACTCGGAGCGCTCGTTTTTAGTGTCTGCGGGTCATTCTTTTCGTTTGTGGTCGGCGCTTGGATTGCGAACAAGCTGGCGGGCCATCGGCAAGCGGAACCTGCGATCATCCACGGGGGTGTGGTTTGGCTCGTGACCGTGCCAATATTGCTCGTCCTGGCCGCTCTCGGGGCTGGCGCCTATTTTGGCGGTTGGTATAGCGGGCTTGCTGGAACTCCCAGCTGGGTCGCGTCCCATCCGGTCGATCCGAATACCGCGGCGATAGTCAGTGCTAATGCGCTGGGTGCGGTTGCGGCGTTGCTGATTGGATTGGTGGGCGCTGTCATTGGAGGCTGGATGGCGTGTGGGGAGCCGATGAATCCTTGGCATACGCGCGAAGAGCAATCTACCACCGCTCGTAAAGCCACGTTCTGAGAACTGCCGTAAGGAGGGCATTCAGAAATGCTAATTCTGTTATGGTTACTTGGTGTGCCCTTGAGTTTAATCCTGCTGCTTTTTCTCTTCGGCGTGGGGCGCTGAAGCTACAGTATTCAAGGAGATGTTCATGACCAGTCCGCCGATATTTTCACAAGGGGTGAGCTATGCCCAAGGGCCTGATCCTGTGGTTGCTGGGGGTTTCCTTCGGGATTATTCTCCACCTGATCCCAGGCCTTCTGTCCTTGAGCCGGGTCGCGGCGGCCGGATTTGGATAAGCTCACGACCCGGACACCGTGCCAAAGGCGGCTGGTTACTTTTTCGAAAGTTGCTGGTCCCCCCTATTTGCCACGACTTAACGTTGACGTATCGAAGGTGAGAAGTGTTCTCGTAAGACGGGGACAGGCAGCTTTTCTGAGACAGAAAACCAGCCAGTCCCCCATACGCGGCGGGATGTCTACCTTCCGGTAGGCTGTGTCAGTGAGAACTGGTTTCTCAGGAAATTTAATCCTTGCTGTAAGATGTCTTCCTGGGGAATGGCGCCCTCGGGCGTCAACTGGTCGACGACTGGGGGAAGCACCGCACTGAGTTTATGTTTCACCGTCTCCAGGGGAAGACCCGTTTTGGCCGCAATCTGTTGAATGAGCTCAGGCCCCAAAACCTGTTCAACCTGATGAGGCGAGACGGGAAGATTTTCTCCACGGCTGATCCAAGAGGACGCCTGGCTTTCCAAGCCTTTATTCTTGAACTTGTCTATCAAGCCGGCAAGGCCAGGCCCGCGACTAAACAAGACGTCAACGATCCCATTTACTATTCGGGACTGCTCAGCTTCGGGCCCGCCAAGCGTCTGCTTCAAGTTTTTTGCCATCTGATCAAAATCAAACATTCTTTGCTCCTCTCATAGGACCAGCTTGGGGTCCGTTCCAACATTTGTATCGTGAGCACGGCGCTCCGTTCTGCTGCTAAGGCCTAACCGGAAAGGTACGGTATTGGTAAGCGCGGATCAACCGGTCTTTAGGATGATTGAACCCGACGAAGATCTTTATGAACGTGGCACAGTTTGGAAGACTGAGTCAGTCATTTTGTTCTAAGCAGCGAGCGCCTTCACTTTTTCCACAATGTGCTTGGCACTGATACCGTAGCGGTCGAGCAACTCGTCGGGCTTGCCGCTGTGGGGAATTTCCGTGACCGCCATCTTGTGCACTTTGATGCCTTCGGTGCTGACTGCGGACAAGACGGCGTCGCCGAGTCCGCCGTGAGTATAGTGATCCTCGACAGTCAAAATCATGTTCCGCGTTGCGCGAGCGGAAGCCAGCAACGTGGCTCGGTCGAGCGGACTGATACTGTACAGATCGATCACCCTGAAGGCGATGGGTTTTTCCAATTTCCCGAGCTCGTCGTGAGCTTTCAGCGCTTCAAATACCGTCACACCGCCTGCGACGACAGTAAGCCGGTCGGCCGCGCTCTGGCGAAGTACTTTCGAACCACCGATGGT
>JBBRRL010000123.1:0-6709 GCA_038200775.1 Nitrospirales bacterium | reverse complement strand
CCTTAGCAAGTTTATCGGCAAGGCAGTGTGGGCTCATCTGGATATTGCGAGCACCGACTGGAGCGACAGCGAAAAGGCTTATATCTCCAAAGGCGCAACGGGCGTGGGTGCCCGGCTGCTGATTCAGTTCCTTCGCAACCGGGCACGCCCTCACGGAAACCACTCGGCTACTGATAGAAAGCGAAGCCGCCGACGTGCTAGGGGCCGCGCCGCATGAATCTCAAAGAGAAAGTCGGCCAGGTGTTCATGATCGGTGTTCACGGCACGGAGGTCTCAAAGGATCTTCGAACCCTTTTTGAGCACTACCATCCCGGCGGTGTGATCCTGTTCAGTCGAAATCTTCAGGACCCCGCCCAGGCTGCGCATTTCACAAATGCGTTACAAAAACTGGCGCCGGGAATGCCGCTCTTCATGGCCATCGATCAAGAAGGCGGTCGCGTGGCGCGGCTTCCGAAGGGGTTTACGGTATTTCCGGGGCAGGGCGCGCTCGGCCGCGCAGGGAGCGTGCCATTGGCCTACTCGTTCGCGGAAGTCACCGCGCAGGAACTTCGAGCGATCGGCGTGAATATGAACATGACGCCCGTGCTCGACGTCAACAGCAATCCCCAGAACCCGATTATCGGAGACCGTTCTTTTGGCAACGAGCCGCTCCTAGTGGAAACACTCGGCCTGGCAGTCATTGCCGGCCTCCAGGACAACGGCCTGTTGGCCTGCGGAAAGCACTTCCCCGGCCACGGAGACACCCAGGTCGATTCGCATAAAGAATTGCCGATCGTGGACCATGCTCTCGAGCGTCTTCGCAGCATCGAACTGCGGCCTTTCGTGCACTGCTTTCAAAATGGGTTGGCCGCGGTCATGTCTGCGCACATCAAGTACCCTGCACTCGATCCGGAGTATCCGGCAACCTTATCTCCGGCGATCATGACCGAGCTCCTTCGTGTACAGTTGCACTTTAAGGGATTGGCGCTGACGGATGATCTCGAGATGGACGCGATCCTGGCCAATTATGGTATTGAAGAAGCCGCCATCCTGTCCCTCCATGCAGGCGCCGACCTTCTGCTGATCTGTAAAGATCAGGAGCAGCAGGTGCTGGCCATGGACGCCGTCTACCACGCCGTCAAGAAGGGCGACATCTCGGAGCTGCAGCTCCAGCACGCGGTCCTTCGGATTCTCGAAGCTAAGGAACGGTATCTCATTCCCCGCAAACTGGCCGATCCCAAAAGCGTTGTCAACCGCGTGGGCACTGCACGACATCGTGAAGTCGCGCAGGCCATTCGCGAGGCCGCCGCCCAGCCTATTGTCTAAGTCTCCCTTGACAGAAGCTGTTTCGGCCCGAGAGCGACTGGCCTGGTGCCTGTACGATTTCGCCAACTCCTCATTTACCACCGTAATCACGACCGTCGCCTATAGCGTGTACTTCACTCAAGTCGTCGCGCCCGCGAACGGCCGCTACGGCACCGGGGAGGCGCTATGGGGAGCCGCCTACAGCTTCTCCATGATTGTGACCGCATTGTTGTCCCCTGTGCTGGGCGCGATGGCGGACCAGCAAGCTGCCAAGAAACAGTACCTTGCCGTCGTGACCGGCTTATGCATCGTGTTTACCGCCGGGCTCTATCTGGTGAAGCCGGGCGACGTGGTCTTGGGACTGGTGCTGTTTGCCATCGCGAACGTCGGGTTCGAGCTCGGCTACACGTTTTACAGCGCGTTCCTCGTTGAGCTGGTAGGCCGAGAGGACATGGGCCGGCTGTCGGGCACGGGTTGGGCCGTCGGGTATATGGGAAGCCTGTGCTCGCTTGCGCTTGCATATCCCTTTGTGAAGGGAGGTTTCGCACCCGAGAACTTGGAGTCATACCGGCAGAGCTTTCTCGCGACTGCTGTGTTCTTTTCAATCACCTGCATTCCTACTTTTCTGTATTTGAAAGAACGAGCCCTCCCGGCACCTCGCCCCTTGAATGTTTCGGTGTGGCGAATCGGATTTTCCCGGGTACGGCACACTTTTCGAGAGATCCGGCGTTACCGCGAATTGGTGATCTTCCTGGTGGCTTACCTGATCTATACCGACGGCATCAACACTGTGGTGGTGTTCAGTGGAATATTTGCCGTGCAGACGCTCGGCTTCTCGCCCAAGGATCTCATTATTTTCTTTCTGATTATTCAGCTGTCTGCGGGAGCCGGATCCTACGGTTTCGGCATTTTGACCGATCGCATCGGCGCCAAGCGTGTGACCGCAATCACGCTATGGATATGGATAGGGATTGCCATATGGGCGTTTGGGGTTCGCAGTGTCACAGAGTTCTACATGATCGGGTTGGTCGCCGGAGCGGCGCTCGGTGCCAACCAAGCCGCCAGCAGGACCCTGCTCGCGCTCTTCACACCAGTGGGCCGACAGGCGGAGTTCTTTGGGTTTTTTTCAGTGAGCGGAAAGTTCGCGGCGACGCTTGGGCCTATTTTGTATGGACAAGTCGTCCTATGGACGGGAAGCCAGCGGTGGGCGGTCCTGTCCTTGGCGCCGTTTTTCTTGGGCGGCTGGATCGTTCTTCGCTTCGTGAACGAGGAGGCCGGGCACAAAGGCAGCGCTGGGTGACATAGTTGCAGAGGACCCCAACGTGAGAGGGGCTGGTAGTACGGCGACTAACGGGATATTACTCTGAAATGTTCAACAGCTTGAGCTGATTATCGACATGGCAGACAAGGACAAACAACAGCGTCCGCCGCAGCAGCAGAATCGACAGCCCGGGCTCGAGTCCGAGATGACTCCGAAACCAAAAGCGGAGAACCAGACTCCAGGGTGCGGGAAGTTACGTGACAAGGTCGCACTGATTACAGGCGGTGATAGCGGGATCGGTCGGGCCACGGCCGTTGCATTTGCCAAAGAAGGGGCAAACATTGCAATCCTCTATCTCAACGAGCATGAGGACGCCGCTGAAACCAAACGACTCGTAGAAAAAGAAAGCCGCGAATGCAAGGCCATCGCCGGTGACGTCGGGGATGAGGCGTTCTGTCGACAGGCCGTTCAAGACACGATCCAGGAATTCGGTCGCCTGGACGTCCTCATCAATAATGCCGCTGAACAGCATCCTCAGGAGAGTATTGAGAACATCAGCGAAGCGCAACTGGAACGGACCTTTCGCACAAATATTTTCTCCTACTTTTTCATGACCAAAGCCGCCTTGAAACATTTGTCCGACGGGAAGGGAACGATTATCAACACGACGTCCGTCGTCGCATATCGCGGGAGTCCCCATTTGCTTGATTACTCTGCGACCAAGGGCGCCATCGTGGCATTCACCCGATCCCTGTCGAAGGCCTTGGCCGACAAGGGTATTCGCGTAAATGGCGTCGCGCCCGGTCCGATCTGGACCCCGTTAATCCCTTCGACATTTCCCCCTGAGAAAGTCGCCAGCTTTGGGTCAGACGTGCCATTGAAACGCGCAGGGCAGCCCGAAGAAGTCGCTCCGTGCTATGTCTTCCTGGCATCGGATGATAGTTCCTACATGACCGGTCAGGTTCTGCATCCCAACGGAGGTGAAGTGGTCAATGGATAATCATCAACAAATCGGGAGGCAACTTATGGCAAAAAGAAAAAAGACTACGACAAAGAAGAAGGCGGCGAAGAAACCTGCAGCGCGCGGTCGTGCCAGTCAGGGAACGAAATCGAAATCGAAGTCCAAAACCTCCCGAACCGCACGGGGAAACAAAAGCAGCAGCGTAAAAAAGGCGGCCTCAAGGTCAGGGGCGTCGAAGTCAAAGTCAACGACGAGGACGACCTCACGGAGTCCGATGACCTCTCCTTCCAGGTGGAACGAGTCCGGGGAGGATCAGGACGATCAACGGGGTCAATCATACCCTCAGGGCTCTTATTAGCTCTAAGGGTCGGGGCTCGGTTGTGTGATCGTTATTGATACAAAGTCCATATGGGCGCTGCTTCGGGACGCCTTCTACTCCTGGATTGACGATAAAGCCCCGGCTATGGGCGCCGCCCTCGCGTACTACACTGTCTTTGCGCTGGCGCCCCTGCTGATTATCGTCATTGCGGTCGCCGGCCTCGTCTTCGGGCGGGAGGCAGCTCAAGGACATATCCTGGGCCAGGTATCGGGACTCATCGGGGAAGAGGGCGCCAGAGCGGTTCAGGCCATGCTTGAAAGCGCCAGTCAACCGGGCCCAGGCATTGTGGCAGGTGTCATTGGGCTCATCTTGCTGGTTATCGCTTCGACCGGAGTGTTTGTTCAACTTCAGGAATCGCTCGATACCATATGGCGGGTCGTCCCCAAATCGGGACGCGGCATTTGGGGAATTCTGAGAGATCGACTGTTATCCTTCTTCATGGTGATCGTTGCCGGCTTTCTCCTCTTGGTGTCTTTGGTGCTGAGCGCAGCTCTGGCGGCGCTTGGAAAATTCTTCAGCTATCTTCTGCCCGTACCGGAAACCGTCCTGCATGGACTCAACTTTCTCGTGTCGTTCGCCGTGATCACCCTGCTCTTCGCCATGATCTTCAAGATCCTTCCCGACGCAAAAATTTCCTGGAGCGATGTATGGATCGGCGCGGCCGTGACCTCACTGCTTTTTTCACTCGGTAAGTTCATGATCGGGCTCTATCTCGGGAAAAGCAGTGTGGGCTCGGCGTATGGCGCTGCAGGTTCCCTGGTCATCATACTGGTATGGGTCTACTACTCCGCCCAGATTCTGTTATATGGAGCGGAGTTTACCGCCGTCTATGCCATTAAATATGGGTCGCGAATCGTGCCGACCGAGAATGCGGTTTTTCTAAGCGAGGCCATGCGCACGGATCCGAAAGTTGTCACAACGGATCCCAGCCAGATATCGAAAAAGGATATGGCGAAACCTGTATAAATCGAACACCCTCTCTAGCATGAGGAGAAGGATTTTCGTGAAATGCTAGCGATCCGCGCCTCACTCGTCATAGGGCTTCTCCTTTGGGGGCATGTCTTTGCTCAGGAGGTCCCCTCAGCGCCCGGCTACTTCGACGAAATAATTCGGCAAATGAAGTTTGAGCAGCCGACGAGAATCGTCGGCCGATTTAGGTCCCTGGATGGATATGAGGATGCCGTGTGGATCGATTGGACCCATCTACATGACCGCACCGGCTGGCGGGAGGTTCGCAGTCAGGCAATGTTCAAAGTTCTGCCGCGCGATGCCGGGATGATGGATTTCTTTCATACCCTAAGCAGGGCACAAGCCTTCATATGACCGTGCAGCAGGACCAGGACGGGAATAGACGCATTATTGAACTGGATGATGGGACCTAACGCAGCCCGTCTATTATTTGGGCAAGGCCATTACGGGTGAGGATCCCGACTATTTTTTCGCCGTCGGTGACGATAAGTCGGCCCCGATCTCCTTGCATCAGTTGCTCTATCGCGGTCGCCAGGAGTTCTTGGCTCTGCACAGTGAGCTGGGGATCACGCGGGACCATCACTTCTTTCACCCTAGTTTTATCCCAATTTATTTGAGGCACCGCTGTTAAGTCTTTGAGCGAGACCGTCCCGACCAGTTTCCCATTCTCAACGACCGGAAAACCATCGAATCCATAATGCGAGAAGTATTGGTTGACTGCCCTGTCCACGGTTTCGGTGTCCTCGAGCGTCACAACGTCCCGCGTCATGATGTCGCTCAGTCGTAAACCGGCCAACCTTTCCTGAAATGCCGCTTGCCGATAGCTGTTATTGGCCGCAAAATATAAAAACGCCCCAATCAATAGCATCCACACTCCGTCGACAGCGGATCCCATCGATTGATAAATGCCTATGCCAATTAACAGGATCGCAACCCCTTGGCCCGCCCGCGACGCATAACGGGTCGCCCTATGAAAATTACCGGTCCAAGCCCAAATCCCGGCTCGCAGCACTCTTCCCCCATCGAGCGGATATCCGGGCACTAAATTAAACAGCGCTATCATGACGTTCCATTGCTGAAGAAGCGCGGCGCCGGCGAGAATCTTAGGGTGCGTTTGAGAGAAAGCACCGACCGCGCCAAACCCGATGGCTAGCAGCACCGAAACAATGGGCCCTGCGATCGCGATCAAGAACTCGGCTCTCGGCGTCGGTGCTTCTCGCCGGATTTGCGCCATACCACCAAAAATGAAAAGGGTAATCTGGGCGATCGGGATATGGTACCGCAGCGCCACCCAAGAATGACCCAATTCGTGGATAAGGACCGAGGCGAATAACAGCAGAGCCGCGCCAACACCCATCAGCCAGTACTCCCCGCGGGTACCGGTCAGGACGAACGGGAAGTATTTTTCGGCCAATCCATAGGAAATCCATGCGAAAACCACAAACCAAGAGATATGCACCTTCAAGGGGATGCCGAAAATTCGCCCGATCTGCCAGGACTGCCCAATCATCCTTGTTTCACCTGTGATTCTCCAAGGCTAGTTTACACTACCTTGATCCCTCCTGCGAAGGAATCGACAGTGTCAGAAGGCTGACGCCTGCGTGGCGCCATCCTGGTCTACGGAACATCCAGGATCATCGTGAGACCGCCCCCGCCTTTAATTTCCACATTGTTGTTCCTCGTGTGGTGTGGAATGTGGCAGTGCAAGAGCCACTTGCCAGGCCGCCGCGCTTTCCAGGGCACGTCCCAGCGCTGACCAGGCCCCACATTTATGGTGTCTGCCTGGGTAGCGCGTGGGTGGCGCCAGCGTCGTGCCATCCAAGGCGACTACCCTCAAACGGCCCTCCGTGAATGT
>JBBRRL010000122.1:0-6723 GCA_038200775.1 Nitrospirales bacterium | reverse complement strand
TCGCGGTGCCGTCTGCAGGCAGGCTCTTGACCAGCTCCCCTTTCGCGCGCGCCACGGTGTCAGTCGTGCCAAGAGTCGCGAGATGGGTGCGCCCAATATTCGTCAAGACACCGTGAGTCGGCGCCGCAATCTCACACAGGCGGCTCATTTCCCCGAGGCCGCTGATTCCCATCTCGACGACCGCCGCCTGATGCCGAGCCGTCAAGCGAAGCAATGTCTGTGGCACACCGATATGATTATTGTAATTCGCCTCGGTCACGAGGGTCTTAAAACGCTCGGAAAGAACCCGGCCGATCATCTCTTTCGTGGTCGTTTTACCGTTGCTGCCACTCACAGCCACAATGGGAATCCGGAACCGGCGTCGGTGCGCGCCCGCCAATTCCTGAAAGGCTACCAAGGTATCTTTCACGTAGACGACCGGCACGTCTATGTTCCTGACTGACGAACCCTGTACCACGGCGGCGACGGCCCCCTTCTTTCGCGCCGCTCGTACATACTGATGTCCATCGAAGCGCGGCCCCGGAAGCGCCACGAAGAGATCCCCC
This sequence comes from Nitrospirales bacterium, assembly GCA_038200775.1. Classification (GTDB taxonomy): domain Bacteria; phylum Nitrospirota; class Nitrospiria; order Nitrospirales; family NS-4; genus NS-11. The sequence continues at coordinate 6,178 of JBBRRL010000122.1, read as the reverse complement.
CGGCGACAGGTTCGCGAATCGGTCCAGACCCGGTGGACCGCCTTCTGCAGATCAGCCGCTCGACTCGTCGCCATATGTCCCTTCGTGATCCCGGCGACTTCTGAGAGGGTAAACAGTGCCACCTTAGCCCTTCAAGCCTTGTAGAATTTCTCGCGCCACAACCCGATCATCAAATGGATGTTTCGTCGCCCCGATCACCTGGTAGTCCTCGTGCCCTTTCCCTGCGATGAGGACAAGATCGCCGGCCCGCGCCTCTTGCAATGCGTTTTTAATCGCTTCCCGTCGGTCAGGCCGAACGATGTACCGGCCGTGCCCCGTTTCACTCAGACCCGCCTTGACGCCGGGCTCGATGTCCCGAATGATCGCCGCTGGATCTTCCGTTCTCGGATTATCGGACGTCACCACCACGACATCGCTGTAGGCAGCTGCGACTCGCCCCATTTTCGGACGCTTGCCCCGGTCTCGGTCACCACCACAGCCAAACACGGTAATGACACGCCCCGTCTTTACTGCTTGCGCAGTCAATAGCAGCCGATACAGCGCATCGTCGGTATGCGCATAATCGACGATCACGGTGAAGGGTTGCCCTGCGTTGACCCTTTCAAAACGCCCGGGCACGTTGACTAGCCCCGAGACCCCGCGCGCAATGGCCGAGAGCGAGAGACCTTGTTGCAGCCCTACACCGATCGCGGCCAGGATGTTATAGACGTTGTGCCGCCCGACAAGCGCCGAATGGATTTCCACCGATCCCGCGGGCGTGGTCGCCAGGAAATCCACGCCCTCCAAGCTGATCCGGACGGCTTCCGCCCGGATGTCGGCGGGCTGGTCAATTGCATATGTCCAAACCGGGGCCCCAGATCCCGCCGCTATACGCGTCCCGTAGGGGTCATCGGTGTTTACAATGGCGCGGCCCCTTGCGTCCAGACCGGTAAACAGTCGGAGCTTCGCCTGGAAGTAATCTTCCATGTCAGCATGAAAATCAAGATGGTCCTGCGTCAGATTCGTAAACACTGCGGCCTCGAACACGCACCCCGACGTGCGATCCAAGGCGAGCGCATGTGAAGAGACTTCCATGATGACAGTGTCGAGTCCACCATCGGACATCTTCTGCAGCAAGCCCTGCAGTTCGAGCGCCCCCGGAGTCGTATGGACCGCCGGAATCTGTGTCTCTCCTATGAGGTAACTCACAGTCCCGATGAGTCCGGTGCGCCGACCCGCCGAATCGAGGATCGCTTTGCAGACATACGTGGTCGTGGTTTTGCCGTTCGTGCCGGTCACGCCGATCATTCTGAGCCGCGAGACCCGGTTACCATAAAAACGGTTCGCCAGGACGCCGAGGAATCGTCGTGTATCCGGTGCTTCAATCACGGGCACATTTAAATCACTCAAACGATCAGCGTCAGCCCGACCGGCCTCTATGACTATACCTGCCGCGCCGGCCGCCGCCGCCTGTTTCAGAAACAAATGCCCGTCCGACTTGGTTCCCTTCACGGCTACAAACAACACCCCCGGCGTGACGTGTCGAGAATCATCTGTCAGACCAGTCACCTCGGTATTCAAGCTCCCGTGTGCGATAGTCTCAGGGAATGGGGTCATGAGTTCGGAGAGCTTCACCGTGCGCCACGATCCGCGGAACCAGGGGCAAAGACGTCGGTCCGGGGTACCCGTTGCCTTTCATCTGCAACGGGTCGAAATGACTTCAGGGCGGGCGGGGGTACATGGGCAAAGACGTCGGTCCGGGGTACCCGTTGCCTTTCATCTGCAACGGGTCGAAATGACTTCAGGGCGGGCGGGGGTACATGGGAAAAGAAGTCGGTCTTGGCCGACTTCAGGGCGGGCGGGTGCACTGGGGAAAGGGATGCGTCTTGGCGCATCCCAGGGAAGGGCGGGTGTAATGACACCGCCAACCCCAGGCCCCAGGAATTGTCACGAGGTTCTGAAACTATGTCTGGTCGCATGGCCAGGGCATCGCCCTGTACGCCCAAGGGCGCAATGCCGAGATGCCTCACTGATTGAGCCGCAATCCTCTGAAAGACCGGCGCCGCCACGGTCCCTCCCCACTGGTCACTCTTGGGTTCATCTATGACAACAAGGATTGTCAGCGCGGGATCGTGGGCGGGAAGAAAGCCGACAAACGAGGCAACGGTTTTAATATTTGAGTACCTGCCCGTGTTCGGATCGATTTTCTGTGCGGTGCCGGTCTTCCCCGCAACATCGTACCCAGGAACAGCTGCCAAGGTCCCGGTACCGCCGGGAAGCACGACGCCTCGTAAAATATCTATCATCATCCCGGCAGTCTTGGAAGAGATCACACGGCGACGGACAGTCGGTTCCAGGCGGGAAATATGCCCGGACGGACCCTTGATCTCTGAGACAAGATAGGGACTCATGAGCCATCCGCCGTTCGCAATCACGGACGCGGCCGATATCATTTGCAGAGCCGTGACTCCCACCTCTTGTCCCATGGAAATGGAAGCCAGAGAACGACGTCCCCAGTCTTCCTGCTCTCTTGCCAATCCTCGAACTTCGCCGTTCAGATCAATTCCCGTCTTTTGACCGAAGCCGAAGGCCGTGACATACTCTGCAAGCTTCAAAGCCCCTAGACGTTGGCCGACTTTGATAATGCCGATATTGCTCGACTTTTGAAGGACCTCAGCAAAAGTCATCCAGCCGTGTTTGTGATGGTCATGGACGACCGTGCTTTCTACGGAATACTTGCCGTCCTCGCCGTAGACGAGATCGCCGGGTAAAAAAAGATCTTCTTCGAGAGCTGCGGCCGCCGTGACTATCTTAAATGTCGAGCCCGGTTCATAGGTATCCGCGATGGCCCGGTTTCTCCAAAGGCTTGAGTCTATACCGGGGGTATTGGGGTCAAAGGTCGGCCGCCCGGCCATGGCCAGAATAGCCCCGGTTTTCGGGTTGCTGACAATCACTATGCCGGCTGCTGCCCGCGTCTTCGTGACGGCCTGGTCAAGTTCTTGTTCTGCAACGTATTGAATGACCTCGTCGATCGTGAGAATGAGATCCTTGCCCGCAGAGGGCGCAGAGTAGTTTAACTCCTTGGGAAACACCGCGCCTCCCAGGGCATCATGCTCGACGATGAAATGTCCTCGTTCACCCCTGAGATGGCCGTCATATCGTCGCTCCAGTCCCTCGAGACCATCATTGTCAATATTCGCAAAACCCAATACATGCGCGAGCAACGAGCCGTTGGGATAGAAATGGCGTCCCTCCGTGATCCATCCGATTCCCTGCAGTGATAGCGCCCGTAACCGCTCGGCTTTTTCCGGGGCCAGCCGCCGCTCGAGCCAAACAAACCCGCGCCCCGTCTTAAGTTTAGCTTCCAGCTGTCCCGCATCGGCAAGAAGCACTCCAGCCAGGCGGGCGGCTGTCCCCCGGGTATCTTCGATGGCACGTGGTTCTCCGAAGACGGAAGGCACATCCAGATTCATAGAGAGAATTTTGCCGCCACGGTCGTAGATTGTGCCTCGCCCGCCTTCCACCGTAAGGACTCTATGATGTTGGCGCCCTGCCTTCTGTTTGAGATCTGCGGCCTGAATCACTTGCAACTGAAAAAGCCGCCCGAGAATCACGCAAAAGCCGAGCCCGACGATCACCCCGGCGACGATGAGACGTCCTCGTCTCTCTCGAGGCTCAATCATGTCTGATCATCCTCAATGGGAGGCAAGATGCACGACAGGCAGCGCTCCCGGATTGAGCGGTTTCGGACGGGGCCCGACCAATACGACTTGATCATACCGCGGTCGGACCATGCCTAGCTTGGTGACCGCCACTCGCTCAATGTTCTCGGGTGCAGTGACTCTGGCCAATTCGAGTTCCAGCGTCCGTTGTTCATGCTGCGCCTTCTTTTTCTCCGCACGCAGTTGCTCAATCGCGTAGCCGGTGCGGTAGACATCCACTTTCTCCCACACAGCAACCAGCGCGAGGACCCACAGCAATGTGGCAATCAGGACCTTCATGCTGCCTCCTTTCGTGCCAGCACCCGCAACTTGGCGCTGCGCGCTCTGGGGTTCGTTAGCCTCTCCTCATGGGATGACTGGATCGGCCGCTTCGTAAGAATCAAAAATTCGCCGCCGGGATCGCCGCTAAGTCCTCGAAATTCTTTCTTTACAATCCTGTCTTCGAGGGAATGGAAGGACAGGATGACCAGCCGCCCGCTCGGACAGAGCAGGCGTGCGAGCATCCCCACAGAAGACACGAGCTCTTCAAGTTCATGATTCACGGCGATCCTAAGGGCTTGGAAGCTTCGGGTGGCAAAGTGAAGTCGGCCGTGGGCATAAACTTGCGGAACAGCGCTGCGAATCACATCCACAAGAGCGAGGGTCGTGAGAATAGCCCCGCCTTGACGCCTGCGAATAATCGCCCGCGCGATCCGCCGTGAATAACGCTCCTCTCCATACTCGAAAAGAATTCGAGCCAGCTCAGTCTCGGGCAGTCGATTGACAAGATCTGCGGCCGTCAGCGAATCACGGGGATTCATCCGCATATCCAGCGGCCCCTGAGTTTGAAAACTGAAGCCGCGCGCAGCGATGTCGAGTTGCCGTGAGGACACTCCGAGATCAAGGAGGACCCCATCCACCCCGCCAACGCCCCTCTCGCGAAGGGCAGTCCCCGCTTCTCGATATGAGGCATGGATCAGCACGGCGCGCCCCGCATAGGATTGCAACGCATGCTCTGCCGCGGCAATTGCGTCGGCGTCTCGGTCAAAACCCAGCAGCCGGCCGGTCGGGCCAGAGGCCTGCAAAATCGCTTCGCTGTGACCTCCCTCCCCAACCGTGCCATCCAGATAGATCGCGCCAGCGCGGGGCTGTAGCCAGGCCAGGACTTCGGTGAGCATGACCGATCGATGCTGTTTAGTTTCACCTTCCACTCATTCCCACTTTCACCCACTAGCTTACCGGAGTATAGACTTTCCAAAAGAGATGTCAAGATTAAAAACTGTATTTACCGCAAGATAGGATAAATTTTGACCTTGGAGTCAGCCTGTGGATAAAGGTACTAGAGCCTAGCCGGAAGTGGGGGCAATGCCTACAGAGTCACAGGGAATTAATATCTAGGGATAAATACGATACAACATTCGTGGGAAGGCAATGGTTTCACGCACGTGTTCGAGACCACAAATCCATGACACTGCCCGCTCGATGCCCATCCCGAATCCTGCGTGGGGAACTGAGCCGAATTTTCGTAGATCGAGGTACCATTTGAAGGACTCTTCAGAAAGATGGTGCTCCTGTAAGCGTGCTTCAAGCTTGTGGTAGTCATGAATCCTCTGTCCGCCGCCAATGATTTCACCGTAGCCTTCGGGGGCCAGCACGTCCATGCAGAGCGACAATTCTGAATTCTGTGAATCCTCCTCCATGTAAAAGGCCTTAATCGATTTTGGATATCTATGTACGATGACCGGGCGGTCGAATTCATTGGATAGAATGGTCTCCTCATTGCCGCCGAAGTCTTCTCCGGGTTGGATGGGATTTCCGTGCTTGCGGAGCCGTTCTACCGCATCGTGATACGTCAGCCGCGGAAATGGTGGGACCACACCTTCAAGCTTTTGTACATCTCGTTCGAGTACTTTCAGTTCGTCTCTCCGCGCTTTAAGAACTGAGCCCACAATGAAACTTAAAAACTCTTCGGCCAGGACCATCATGTCCTCAAGCGCTGCATACGCGACTTCAGGTTCAATCATCCAAAATTCCATGAGATGGCGACGGGTCTTGGATTTTTCGGCGCGAAATGTCGGACCGAAGCAATAGACTTTACCAAACGCAGCCGCGGTGGCTTCGTTGTAGAGCTGACCGCTTTGTGTGAGATAGGCGCTCTCGCCAAAATAATCGGTCTCAAAATGTGTCGTCGTTCCTTCACAGGCGTTGGGTGTGAAGATCGGCGTGTCAACCAAGACAAATCCTCTGTCATCAAAGAAATTGCGGGAGGCCCTGATAATTTCGTGCCGGATACGAAGGATGGCATGTTGCCGGTGCGAGCGAAGCCAGAGATGCCGATTCTCCATGAGAAACGCTGTCCCGTGCTCCTTCGCCTGAATCGGGAATTCCTCCGTCACGAATTGGACAACCAGGATGTTCTTGACGTCGAGCTCAACCCCCCCGGGAGCTCTGGCATCCGCGCGGACTTGTCCGGTCACAATCACCGAGGATTCTTGCGT
>JBBRRL010000121.1:0-6742 GCA_038200775.1 Nitrospirales bacterium | reverse complement strand
TGAACCTACCTCCGCTACGTTGACCTGCTTGTCGAAGCCTTCGATCTGTTGCCGGATGATCGCGCTGACTTCTTCTGCTTTGATCTGCATCTGGTTTAAGACTCCTGTGGTACCATTTCACCCACCCGCCCTGGAGTTATTTCGACCCCTTGCAATTGAAGGCAAGGGGTGCCCCGGACAGATTCCTTTGCTCTGGCACCCGCCCGCTATTGGAAAAGGGGACAGGCAGCTTTTTCGGTTCGGTAATGGGGAATTGTTTGGCTGCGCATATATTATAAAAAGCAGCCTGTTCCCTTTTTTAAATCTCCTTGATCAATGCGGTCCGCATCTTCTCGATTTGGCCGCGGATGGTCCCGTCGTACACCGTACTGCCGATCCGGATTTGTAGGCCTCCAAGAAGCCGGGGATCCACATCCGTCGTGAGCTCGATTGTGCCTCTGGTCGCGCCTTCCAGCTTTTGTTGAATCTCCGCGCGATTCACATCTGTGAGAGGACGCGCAGAGCGCAAGTGCGCCACCTTCCTATTCGAGGCCTGGTCCGCCAGTCTGGCGAATGCTTCCGCGATCTCAGCAAGGAGAGCAATGCGGTTCTTGCGCACCACATGCGCGAGGAATTTCTTCACGACCGGAGGCGCGTTGGCTTTTGTTCCGAGCTCATGAATCACTGCTGCTTTCTTGTCCAGACCAATAACGGGATTGTGCAGCAGGCCTCGAAGCTCCCGTGACACAGACAGGGCGCCCCCAAGCGCAGAGAGTGACTCTGTCGCGGAGCGAATGTCCGATGGGTTTAGAAGATTAAAAAGAGCTTTCGCATATCGTCGTGCAATTGCTGTCTGAATCACAGTCGATGGTCACCTTGCAGAGGGTGGTAACGGACTGGGCAGGCTCACTCAAAGCGGCGCAACCTATCACGAAAAAGACAATTCTGTCAAGGTGTTCGCAGATTTGGGTCAAAGAGAAGCTTCTCCCCAGATGAGAGGGTGATAAGGGAGCAAACGGCGACCGCGGCTTCGCGAAAGGCCATTCTTCCAGAGGCTGTCTTTTCAAAAGAGCGGGATGGAAAAGAGGTTGGTTTGGGATAAGCTCCGGCGAGGGGTTAGGAATTGGCTATAATCCCGCCGCCCAGCACAATATCCTCTTGATAAAACACGGCAGACTGACCCGGACTAATGGCGCGTTGAGGAGCGTCAAACTCGATATGAAGTCTGCGGCCGGCATCGGGAGCCACCGTAGCCGGAACGCCTGGACTTGCATATCGAATCTTCACGTGAGCTCGCACCGGGCCCTCCAGCCTGTCGGTCCCAACGAGATTGACGTCCTCCACGACACAGGATGTCTGAAGCAAATCCGCTTCGTTTCCCAAAACGACCGAGTTCGTCGGCACATCAATCCGGACCACATACAGCCGCTCATCCGAGCCAACACCCAGGCCACGACGCTGTCCTGGGGTGTAGAAGGCGGCGCCGCGGTGTGTCCCTAACCGCCGGCCGTCGGAACCGACAAAAGCTCCAGGCCGGTCGGCCTCGGGCGCCTGTTCGGTCAGAAATGAACGGTAATCACCCTTCGTCACAAAGCAAATCTCCTGGCTCTCCTTGATTTCGTCGGCGGGCAACCCGATATCTTCGGCGCGGTTCCAAACCTCTTCCTTGCGAATTCCGCCGACTGGAAAGAGGAGCTTCGGAAGCCATGCGCGGTTTAACCGGTACAGAAAGTAGCTCTGATCTTTTTTGGGGTCCGCTGCTCTACACAGTTGTAAGCGTCCTTCAGCATCCCGGAGGGTTCTGACATAGTGTCCGGTTGCCACGTAGTCGGCACCCACTTGCGTAGCCAGTTTGATTAGCGACGCGATCTTCACGCGTTCATTGCAGCGCACACAAGGGTTGGGCGTTTGTCCGGAGAGGTAGCTGTCAACAAAATCCTGCACTACGTCGGAACGGAACTGCTCACGAATATCGAGCACACGATGAGGAATCTTGAGTCGGTCCGCCACGTAGCGGGCGATCCCTACCTTGCAGCATCCGCGCTCTTCCCATTTTTTCGAAACCTTCTCACCCTCTTCCGGCTCCCATGTCTGGAGTGTCACACCTTGGACCTCGTAGCCCTGCTCCACCAACAACGCAGCAGCTACAGAGCTGTCCACTCCGCCGGACATTCCTAAGATCACACTCTTCATCGTGTTTACTCAGAGCTCGCGGAGCTTTGCAGCCGGGGCAAACCCGATTCTTGAACTGGATCTAAGCGGTCTTGGGGCGGATGCTCTCTCGCCCAGCCTTTTGCGTCGCAATTGCCCTTAAAACGAACGCCTTCCTCCACATCAAGCAGCGGCGTCTTAACATTCCCCGCGAGAGCCGCAGTTGAGGTGAATTTTGCCTTTTCTCGCGCTGTCACATTGCCATGGATCCTTCCGCCGCTGACAATTGTTCCGGCACTGACGTCTCCATCTATCACTGCGTACTCTCCCACGATTAACTTTCCTTTGGTATGTATTGCGCCGGTCACGACTCCGTCGATACGAACTGTTCCGTCAAAATTAAGCGTGCCCTTGAACTCGAACCCGCGAGCGAGAAACGTCAAGGATTCATCGCTCGAGTCTGGCACGATTTTCTTCTTGGTGGATAGTCCAAACATGCTGAGCTATTTATTCCCGCACCCCAAGGCTCCCGGAGCTAAGCTGCAATACTCGCGACACGTTTGCCGCTCGGGTCAGAGAAATCAGCTCGCCCCGCGCGCGCGAGCCGACGGAACTGCAGCGCCGCGAACCTCTTCCAATGCGCGAATCCCAGGCCGTCCGTCGGCTTCGCAGTTTCCGTTAAATGTGACCCCTTCTTGCAAGGAAAGGAGCGGCGCTTTGATAGTTCCGATGAGCGCTCCAGGAGCAAGGAGCTTTACTTTTTGCGATGCGACCACATTTCCAGTAATTTTGCCGGCGCTGGTCACGACGTCTGCGTGAATGTCACCATCTATGGTCGCATGCTCCCCGATAATCACACTACCTTTTATATTAATCTCTCCCACTAAACGTCCGTCGATCCGCACAGTACCTTCAAAAGTTAAGGTTCCTTTAAATCGGGCGCCTTTCCCCAGAAAAGTAAATCCTTGATCAGCATCTAACGTCTGCCATTTCTCTTTCGTGCTACGAGGCCACATACGTTCCTCCAAGCAAAGCTAGCTCGACCCGAAGGCCTGATGAATATTTAAGGCCGCCGGGGTAAATTTCCGACCTTCTCCTTGCATTTCACCACTATTTCACCCGCCAGCTTTTAAAAAAAAAGGGGGCAGGCTGCTTTTTCAGTTATTCATGCCGCTGCCCAAACACCCCTTCGTTCCGAAAAAACTGCCTGTCCGCTTTTATACCTTCGCCATTGCACCCGCCCAGCCCTGACGCTGCCAGGACAGCCTCTCTTCCCCGTTTGCACCCGCCCAGCCCTGAGGCTGCCAGGGACAGCCTCTCTTCCCCGTTTGCACCCGCCCAGCCCTGAGGCTGCCAAGACAGCCTCTCTTCCGTTTGCACCCGCCCACCACGCGTCCGCCGAGACGGACGCTTTTCCCGCGGCACCCACCCAGCAACGAGGCCGTGTATCAGACTACTTAGTTCGCCTGGCCGCCGGCTTTCATCGTTGAACTTACGCGAATCGGGGTGACAGAACCCACGGCTGCGGGACGACTCTCTTGGGCATGCTCGGCCTTAGCCATCTCGAGAGTTCCATTGAAGAGTACACCCTCTTCCATCGACAGCAGCGGTGTTTTAACCGAGCCATTCAGAACGGCAGGGGCCAGCAGGCGAACCCGACCAACCGACACGATATCGCCCGTGATATGCCCACGGCTGATGACTGTACCCGCCGTCACCTTTGCCGTGATGATCGCCTCCTGGCCTACCATCAGGACGCCCGCCGTGTGAATCTCACCGTCCAGACGTCCGTCGATCCGCACCGTTCCGTTATACGTGATCACGCCTTTGAACTCTACGCCCTTCCCGACAAAGGCAATCACTTCATCCCCTGCACCGAGATCGCTGGCATGTTCCGCCTGATCCTGGCCTCGATCAGCGTCCAGGCTCGTCCGCGGGGGAATTCTCTTCTCGACGCCCTCGGGCTTTGTGAACATAGTTTCCCTCCTTACCTTTATTAGGGCTATCCTAAAATCAACTCGACCAGTCTATCTAATTCCTCTGTAGAATAGTACTCGATGATGACCTTTCCCCCAACTTTTCCCTGAATGAAGCGCACCTTGGTGCCAAGCCTCCGTGTAAGTTGCTCTTCCAAAGGTTTGGCGGCCTGATCACGGCGCTTTGGCCTCGCGGCAGGAGCATAGCTGACGAGCCGTTCCAGGTCCCGGACCGAGAGAGATTCTTTCACCGCCTTGCGACCTATTCTTATCTGCTCATCCTGACCGGCAAGTCCTAACAGAACCTTGGCATGGCCCAAAGAGAGTTGCTCTTGCTCGATCCAGGTCTGAACTTCGAGTGGAAGCGCTAACAGGCGGACCGTGTTGGCGATTGAGGAGCGCTGTACACCAACCCGCGCTGACAGCTCTTCTTGCGTCAAACCAAACTCCTTCATCAGGCGCTGATATGCCTTGGCGGCTTCGACGGGGTTGAGATCCTTCCTCTGAAGGTTTTCGATCAACGCTATTTCCATACTATCGGTGTCGCTCGCCGTTCGCACAATGGCCGAAATCTTTTCCAGCCCCGCGAGTTTGGCGGCGCGAAGGCGACGCTCTCCGGCAATCAACTGATACTGCCCATCTCCAAGTCTCCGCACGACAATAGGCTGAATCACGCCCTGCGCCTTGAAGGAGTCGGCCAACTCTTGCAACGCACGATCGTCGAAGATGCGGCGAGGCTGGTAAGGATTCGAGGAGATCAACGAGAGCGGCACGGCGATAATCTGTTCGCGCTCGTCCTGCGCGATGGTCGCCGCTTCGCGGGCGACGGGGATCAGCGTTTCGATTCCTCTACCGAGCGCTTTCTTGAGCATGGGTGGATTCCAACAGCTCCTTCGTCAGGCTGAGGTAGGCTTGGGCTCCGGTCGATGCCACGTCATACAAGAGAGCTGGGGTTCCATGGCTCGGCGCCTCGGCCAGAGTGATGTTTCGGGGAATGACGGTTTGAAATACCTTGCCCGGTAAATACTTACGTATTTCTTCGGCAACTTGCCGGTTGAGATTATTGCGTCCGTCATACATTGTTAACAGAACGCCTTCAATGTCCAACTGCGGGTTAAGAGATTGTCGGATAAGATCTACCGTGCGCATCAACCGTCCCAAACCTTCCATGGCAAAATATTCGCACTGCACGGGAATCAACAATGCATCGGCAGCGGTTAAGGCGTTCACCGTTAAGAGCCCAAGCGCAGGCGGACAATCCAGGAGGATGATTTCGTAATCGTCGCCAATCTCACGAAGCGCTTCCTTGAGAACCCATTCTCGATTCGGAAGCGCTGTGAGCTCGATCTCCGCTCCTGCCAGATTCGGATCGGACGGAACGAGGTCAAATCTAGGAACATTAGATTTTACAATAGCTTCTGATATTTTACGGCCTCCGATTAAAACGTCGTAGGTGGAAAAGCTAGCACGCTCAGGAGGAAGTCCGCCACAACTTGTGGCATTGGCCTGCGGATCTAGGTCAATTAACAGAACGGAACGCTCCGCCACTGCGAGAGAAGCCCCAAGATTGACCGCCGTCGTGGTTTTACCAACTCCACCCTTTTGATTCGCAATTGCCAGTACTTTCGCCACATGTCCCCCGAATTGAGGCGCATCCTAACATAGCGAAAATAACAACTCAAAGTGAAAATAAACCCCCCGACGTGTTTCGCTACGTATGATCTACCCACGCTGTTCCACGTAGAACAATACCGCAGTGTGGTAACGATTTAATACGGTACTTGCTGCAGACAAACGAGCGTACGAGTGATCTGCACAAAGGGCAGATTGAAAGTGAGCTGACGCGCAATCAAAAATCCGGGTGGCGGAGTTTCCAATGACTTGACACGATATAAAAGTATCGTGCCTCCAGCTGAAAGAAGCCGCGGTGCTGCCGTTAAAACGAGTTCGGGTTTCAGCGCTCGACACATGATAATATCGAACGTTTCTTCTTTCACCTCTTCGATGCGTTTGGTTTCAATCCTGAGCCCAGGGACTCCCAGCAGACCTGCCAGGTGATGAAGAAATGCTGCTTTCTTACTCGATGGTTCCAGTAATGTGACCAGGAGGTCGGGCGCTTGCAGCTTCAGCACCATTCCGGGGAAGCCGGCGCCACTTCCAACATCTAAGACACGGAGCCCGGGACGTGGCTCAAATACTCTGAATGCGGCGATGGAGTCCAGGAAGTGCTTGCTGATGATCTCCAGTTCACTCTCGATGGCCGTCAAATTCATCTTGGCGTTCCATCTAACCAGTTCCTGTAAGTACAATACGAATCGGCAGGCGACATGAGCGGAGCACGGTACCCCGAGCTTTAAACAGCCTTCCATCAAGAGCGCGGCTGGCGTACTGGGAGAGATCTCAGTTGAAATGGAGTGTTCCACGTGGAACACTCAGCCTCGCTTAAAACGTTCGACGGCAACCTGCAAAATACCAATCGCTGCGGGGGTCATTCCTTCTAATCGGGAGGCTTGGCCAAGTGAATGCGGCCTAAATCTTAGTAGTTTTTCAAGCACTTCACGAGAAAACCCTTTTACCACGGTGTAATTGAAATCATTCGGAATTTTTGAGCTTTCAAGCTTCTTGGAGCAGTTGAT
>JBBRRL010000120.1:0-6777 GCA_038200775.1 Nitrospirales bacterium | reverse complement strand
GGCCGGATGCTATGGGACAAGGGAATCGGCGAATTCGTCGAGGCGGCGCGGCTTTTAAAACTCAGGGGCATTCCAGCGCAGTGCGTCCTTGTGGGAATGGTAGACACGGAAAACCCGGCCGCTATCCCGCAAGCGCAACTTCGGGCTTGGCAGAGGGAGGGCCTTATTCAATGGTGGGGCCATCGAGACGATATGCCGAATGTTCTAGCGTCGGCGCAGATCGTGGTTCTCCCTTCGTACCGGGAAGGGCTCCCGAAGGTGTTGCTCGAAGCGGCCGCATGCGGCAAACCCCTGGTCGCCACCAATGTAGCGGGCTGCCGTGAGATCGTCAAAGATGGGATCAATGGCTTTCTGGTGCCGTCAAAGGACCCTGCATCGCTAAGCGATGCAATCGCCAAGCTGTTAGGAAATCCCAGCTTGCGAGTCACAATGGGCGCACGTGGGCGTGAGATCGTCGAGAAAGAATTCTCAGTGGACCAGATTTCGCGAGAGACCGTGAATCTGTACAACGAGCTTCGGAAAACGGCGGGGAAACGAAAGAGCAAGAGTCAAGGAGACAGGATGAGAGTGAGCGAGCTTTGACGACGGCTTTGGTTACAGGAGCAACGGGGTTCATCGGGCAGCACCTCGTACATCGTCTGCTCCAAGAGAACTTCCAGGTTCGGGCGCTGGCTCGGCCCTCGCAGTTCCAGCGAACTTTGCCTACAAGCGTCGCCGTAGTTGAGGGAGACATCCTTGATGCGACAAAAATGAAGGAAGCTGCGGCGGGGGCGAATCTTGTCTTTCACCTGGCCGGCCGGTCGCATGCGCTTTCCGAGTGGGCTGAAGGCGACGTCGCCTACCGTCCGGTCAACGTGGAAGGAACCCGAAACGTCCTGGAAGGGGCACTGGCTGGAGGAGCGCGAGCGGTCGTGTTTTTCAGCAGCGTCAAAGTTCTTGGGGAGGAAACGACAGAATGTCTCGATGAACGCGCCGCTCGCCGTCCGGCGACGCCGTACGCCCGCTCCAAAGTCGAGGCGGAGGATTTAGTGAAAGACTATACGAGGACAACAGGGTTACCAGGGGTCTCGCTGCGGCTTCCGATGGTGTACGGACCCCAAAACAAAGGCAACATCCAGCGGATGATCTGGGCGATCGACCATCATCTATTTCCACCATTTCCCGACCTTCCGAATCGTCGAAGCCTCGTGCATGTCGCCAATGTCGTGCAGGCGGCCATGCTTGCGGCTCTTACGGCACCGAAGTCCCCATGCTACATCGTTACTGATCGTCGACCCTACTCGACCCGCGAGCTCTATACGATGATTATCCGCGCGTTCGGTCGGCGAATCCCAGATTGGCAGATTCCGCTTCGTGCGTTGATCATTCTTGGAAAGTTCGGTGACCTTGTCGGACGAACCACAGGGCGACGATTCCCGATTGATTCGGCTTCGTTAAGCAAGCTGACAGGTTCGGCCTGGTACAGTTCACAGAATATTTCACGGGAGCTAGGGTATGAGCCGCTGATCGACCTAGAACGTTCCTTGCCGGAGTTGATTGACCAATATCGATATCAAAAGGATTAACGGATCGTGGAGACAGTCATCCTTGCAGTCCTGGTGTTTCTCCTCTCGTATGGCATTACACGGCATCTCTGCTCCCCCGCCGCCTGGCTACGTATACTGGACCATCCCAATGAGCGTTCGCTACATGAGGCGCCCACGCCTCGGACCGGTGGGCTCGCTATCTTAGGAAGTCTGGTGACGGGTTTTGTCGTCTCGCAGACTTTGCTGGGAGACGGTTCAGGATCGAATGCAGGATGGTGGCTTATCGCCGCGGCCGTGATGATCGGTGCCGTGTCGTTCTGGGACGACCGCGCCACGTTGCCTCCTCGGCTTCGGTTTGGGGTACATACTGCCGCCGCAGTCATTGTGGTAGCGGGAGCCGGCTTGACGGTCCCTCAGATATCGTTACCGCTGTTCGGAGCGTGGTCCCTCGGACCGCTCGGGCCTCCTTTGGCGGTGCTGTTTCTGATGTGGATGACGAATTTGTACAATTTCATGGACGGCATTGATGGATTTGCAGGCGGCATGACGGTGGTCGGGTTTGGAATTCTGTCCTACCTCGCGTATCGCGTGGGACAATCGAACGTGGCGGCGCTCACATTGTTGGTACTCTCGGCGACCGCGGGGTTTCTTGTGTACAATATCCCCCCGGCGCGCATTTTCATGGGCGATGTTGGCAGCGCACCGCTGGGGTTTCTGGCCGGTGCTTTGTCACTTCAAGGAGTTCAGGCGCAGGTCTTTGATATCTGGGTGCCCGTGCTCATCTTTTCGCCATTTCTGGTGGATGCCACGACGACGCTCTTGCAAAGATTGCTACGGGGTGAAAAGGTCTGGCAGGCGCATCGGGAGCACTATTACCAGCGTCTGGTTCTGTCGGGATGGAGCCATCGAAAGACCGTCATGGTCGAGTATTTATTGATGGTGGCGTGCGGCGCAAGCGCGCTGCTTTATATCCATGCGGGCGAGACAGGACGGTTTGGCATCCTTGCCGTGTGGGCTATTCTCTACGTCACCCTGGCAAAAGGGGTCTCGAGGGTCGAATGGCAACAACGGGAGGGGACCAGGGGTGAGATCTGAAGGCATCCGCAGCCTTCAGGGATCTGCAGCAGCCATTGGCCCAGCCCTCGAACGTCTGATCCAGGCTTGCCTCCTAGTTTATATTCTTGTCCTTCCCTTTCGCGGTCTTTTGTTCCTGGAGCGAAACGGCTTTATCCTTTTGCTCCTGTTGCTCGGACTCTGGTGCGCAGCACACCGGACCCATTTCTTGCAGCGAACACCCATTGATTTGCCGCTTGCGGTATTTATCGGATGGGTCGGACTGTCCA
This sequence comes from Nitrospirales bacterium, assembly GCA_038200775.1. Classification (GTDB taxonomy): domain Bacteria; phylum Nitrospirota; class Nitrospiria; order Nitrospirales; family NS-4; genus NS-11. Next base: position 3,908 of record JBBRRL010000120.1, on the reverse strand, counting down.
TCCCGTTCGCCATGTATCCCGCCTACAGTGTGCACGAGTACGGCAAGCTGTTGCAGCAGGTTCTGCTCTTTTACGCGGTGCTGCACTTTTTTGGCGCCGAACCATATAGACGGCGTCTTCTCTGGGCCTTGATTGCTGTGTCCACAATCATCAGTGCCTACGGGATCGAGGAGTTCTTTGGCATGGCAGGACTGCTGCCGGCTTTAAAAGAGATTAGAATGATCGAGTCCTTTACCCCAGGTGAAGTCTGGCTCACGACGTATCTTGTGATGACCATCCCCATCTGCCTCACAATGATGCTCTTTGAACAGGGGCGGTTTGAGCGTGGCGTGTACGCTACAGCCACGGCCCTCGGGGTCGTATGCCTCCTGCTCACGAATTCCCGGGCCGGACTTTTGTCCCTTCTGGCGGAGCTCGGATTGGTGATCCTCATGCTACGTCGCAAAACCCTGGTACTTGGTGTCGCGGTGTTTTGCGTGGTGATCATCGGTATGGAGGCCGTAGTGATTCATTACAACATTGTTGAGGTCCCGGGGACCACCATGACTGTGAGGGGTCTCGGATCGAAGCCTCTGCTGCACCGTTTCGAGATTTGGCGATTCGCAATAAAGCAGGTCATGCTGTACCCTCTTCTGGGCATCGGCTATGGCAAAGATAATTTTCGGTTGGTCTACGATGCAGCGGAGGGACCGGACCCCGGCAAGCACGCGCCGGTACTCCCGGCCGGCACCCACAATATCTTTCTCGATCTGGCGTTGGGGTCGGGTATTCCCGCCGCGGCCGCCTTTATATGGCTGTTATGGCGGATTGTGGCGACCGCACTAAAGACCTTCCAAAAGTCGTCTGCAACGGTCCACAAAGCTGTGACACTTGGAGTCGCGGCGGGTGTGATCGGTATGTCCGTAAGACTATCCTTTGATCAGATGTTGGTAGGGACGCTAGCGGTGCAATTTTGGATTTGGATTGCGCTCTGTTTCAGCGTGCAATACTCGCGGCGCTCTGACCAGCCTGCAACCGTTTTGAGTCCCTGATGGGTGGCCATGGAAAACCCCTTGAAGCATTTCAGTATTAAGCTCTTTCAACTGATGTCTGCTGGGTTCGGACAGTTGCTGCTTCGTCATCGCGGAGTTGTGGTCGTGAGCATTCAGGTGGGTCTTATCTTAGCGGCAAACCTCACGGCGTTTGTCCTCCGGTTTGAGGGGGATATTCCACAGGCCTATCAATTCCGGCTGCTTCAAGGCCTGCCGCTCGTCGCATTGGTCTATGGGATCGGGTTATGGATTTTCGGGATTCATCGCGGACTGTGGCGCTATGTGGGACTGCATGATCTTGGCAGAATTTTTTGGAGCGCGTTCGCCAGCACGGTGACTCTATTCCTTCTTATTGGACTGGTGATGGGCTGGAGGGACTATCCGCGTTCGGTGATCATCCTGACCGGTCTACTCTCGGCCGGATTTTTAGCCGGCATCAGATTGACTGTTCGCTCATTCAGAGAGTGGCTGCAGATCGTCGGTCCGAGCGCCCGGCGGGTGTTGATCGTCGGTGCCGGCAACGCCGGCGAACTGCTCGTCCGTGACCTGCAAATCAATCCCTCTTATAATTATCGGCCCGTCGTGTTCGTGGACGACGATCCGGTAAAATGGAATGTGCGGATTCATGGTGTCCCGGTCGTGGGCACCATCGGCGATATCGCCAAGGCCGTTGAGCGGTATAAGGCCAGAGAAATTATCGTGGCTATCCCCTCTGCAACGCCGAAGGTCATGCAAAATATTTTGGCAGCCTGCGAGTCCTGCTCGGTCCCCTTGAAGACACTGCCGAACGTAAAACAGTTGCTGGACAGTCCCGTGTCGCTCCGACGTGTCCGGCCGCTGAGCCTGGAAGACCTCCTGCAACGCGAACCGGTTCAAACGAATGTCCAGGAACTGCACCCGCTCATAGAAGGAAAACGGATCGTCGTGACAGGCGCCGGCGGCTCGATCGGCTCAGAGCTGTGCCGGCAAATCGCCACATATCGCCCGGCATTGCTGGTTCTCTTTGAACGGCATGAGAATAGCCTCTATGGGATAGATCTGGAACTGCGAGAATCCTTTCCTCACCTGCAGACGCTCGGCGTGGTCGGTGACATCAATCATGTGGAACAAGTCAATGAAGTCTTTGCAGCGTGTTCCCCCAACCTGATTTTTCATGCCGCAGCCCATAAACATGTTCCGCTGATGGAACGTAATGCCGTGGAGGCCGTCCGAAACAATGTCTTCGGGACGCACGCGGTCGCGAAAGCCGCAGTGGCGGTGGGCGTCGACCACTTCGTCCTGATCTCAACGGATAAGGCCGTCAATCCCACGAGTGTGATGGGCGCCACCAAGCAGCTGGCCGAGTGCCTTGTGCGCGAGATGAACCGGTCAGGGGGCACCAAGTTTAGTGTCGTTCGTTTTGGAAACGTCCTCGGGAGCAATGGCAGTGTGGTGCCGCGATTTACGGAACAGATCCGCAAGGGCGGTCCTGTGACCGTGACACATCCGGACATGAAGCGTTTCTTCATGACGATTCCGGAAGCAGTCCAACTGGTTCTGCAGGCCAGCGTGATGGGAGAGGGCGGTGATGTGTTTGTCCTCGATATGGGTGAGCAGATTCATGTGGCCACGCTTGCTCGTAATATGATCTTGTTGTCTGGTCATCGGCCGGACCACGACATCAAGATAAGGTATACTGGTCTTCGGCCAGGCGAGAAGATGTATGAGGAACTGTTCGATGCCACGGAGCGAGTGGAAGCAACCGTGCATTATAAGATCAAGCGCGCTATCGGCAGGGAGACATTCTCCGCCGAGACCTTTTCCCGATACCTGACCGATCTCCAGACCTTATGCGAGTCCGGGCAGGCTGAGGATCTCGCCGTCGAAAAGTTGCGCGAGATTGTCACGAACTATCAGCCGGCGTATAGCAATGGCCCGTAGTCGGCCGGCAGCGTCTTCACTCGCGCTTCGAAAGAGGCTGCGTCATGTCCGCATGCTGGCAATGGATGTGGACGGGGTACTGACCGACGGGGGCATGTACTACTCCGAGAACGGAGATGAGCTGAAGAAGTTTAACACGCGTGATGGGATGGGCATTAAGATGATGCAATTTGCTGGGATTGTGACGGTCTTTATCACCAAGGAGAAGACAGCAATTGTAGAACGTCGGGGGCGAAAACTCGGCGTTCCCGAGATTCATCAAGGCGTCGACGATAAATTGTCGCTTCTGACTCGCCTGATCAAGAAATATCATATGACTCTCAAGGAGGTTGCTTATGTGGGAGATGACGTCAATGACCTTGAAACCTTGAGAGTTGTCGGATTTTCCGCAGCACCCGCGGACTCCATGCCCTCAGTTCTGAAAGCGGTACATTATGTGTGCCGCAAGCGCGGTGGCGAAGGGGTCATTCGCGAAGTCTCGGACATGATTCTGGGCCCGTCCGCCCACCAACCCTTGAATTTTAGTAAGACTCCCTAATACCTGTTCGCGCGCGTGTACAGGTGTACTATTGAGAGATTGACTGTATTGTATGAAATTTCTACCATGGCCCCACACGCATAGTCACCCATGGATATTTTGTCCGAAATCAGACGGGTGATCGAGCTTGAGAGCCGTACCGTGGCCCGCCTTCATGAGAGTGTCGGCCCTGCGTATGAGGAAGCCGTTCGCCTGCTGTACGCGTGCCCGGGAAAGGTGATTCTGACGGGCATTGGAAAATCGGGGATTATCGCCCAAAAGATTGCATCCACACTGGCGTCAACCGGCATGCCCGCCCTGTTCCTCCATCCTACCGAGGGCATGCACGGCGACATCGGCATCGCGCGCAAAGAGGACATTATTATCGCTATCGGGAGATCAGGCGAGAGCGAGGAACTCCTGGCTTTGCTTCCCTCCAT
>JBBRRL010000119.1:0-6795 GCA_038200775.1 Nitrospirales bacterium | reverse complement strand
GGTATCGCAACCCGCAACAGCCGGGGCAATCATCACTCGGCATTGCTTACCTGTCAGGCAAGCAATACGGCATTGTTCGGCCGGACTTCATCTTCTTCGCTACGCAAACAGATGGAACGGGAGTGGCCTGACATCGTTGACCCGCACAGCCTTCATCTGGCCGATGCGCCACCCAAGCTGCAAGGGCTTGCCTTGTACGCCGAGACGCACGCTAAGGTATACCGACGAATCGAATCCGTTGCAAAGGCGCTGGGAAAGCTACGCGTGCTTGATTTGAAAAACGAAAGTGTACGCAAAGGCATTGCCGCTGCCAAAGATGCGACGAGTCTCTTGCTGGGGCTCTGGCGAGGGACTACTGAATTATCGTCCAAATAATTGGGGTGGAGTCGATTTTCGGGATCTCCACGCGGCCGAATTCTGAAAAAATAGATAGATCCTTCGTTGCACACGAGGAGATCCTAGCGCGTCAGATCACTACCGGGATCGCGGTCGGGATTTCCGAATTTGACGAGACATTCTTAAGTAAGTAGCATTGCTCCTGTCATCTTACTCTCAACCGAGACAGTCATGCCCATCTAGAAGGATGATCGACGGATGCAGCGAATCGGCAGTCGAATCCTTTTCTCGCCCTCCGATATCGGCAACTTCGTTGCCTGCGAATATCCGACCCACGTCGACCTCCTGGTGGCTCGGGGGCAGCTGCGGCGGCAAGCCTCGCATCGGCTCATACTCATTCCACGTGAATCCGAATTCGTTCACTCGCGCATACGTTCCAGCCTAACAGGTACGCGGATCTCGTGGCTCGGAAAGGCAACGAGCATGAGCGGGCCTATCTTGCCACCCTGCGAGAGGCCGGCCATGACGTTGTTGAGATTGGGCTCGAGAGGGATCACGACTTCGAGGCGGCAGCGAAACGGACGGCGGACGCGCTCCGTGACGGCGCAAAGAGTAACACAAGAGTTGGGGTCAGAGTCCACTTCTGGCAGCAGCAAAGAATTAGCCAGACTACTTTGTTTGGAGCACGGGGTCGCCCTGGGACTCCGGAGGGGGCGCAATAAATTGTGCCCCTACATCGGATCGTGCGCGGCGACAGGGCCAGCAGAATGAATCCAGCCCCGCTTATTACATTTTCTAAAATGAGGGGGCGAGAACGCTGGTGAGTGCGCTGATCCTCTCCGTCATGGTTGCGGTGTTTGCAACCGCGCTCGTCGTAGTATGGACGCGCTCGCAACGGGTCATGCAGGCGGAATATATTCGAACATACATGTTCCCGGCAGGGCTGTTCGAGAAGCTTCGGACCAAGCGGCCTGAATTGGCGGTAAAGGACTGCCAACTCATCGCGCACGCACTGCGTCAATTATTTCTGGCACATCTAAAGAGCGCGTGCAAGTTCGTGTCGATGCCGTCGCAGGTCGCCGATGATTTGTGGCATGAGTTATTCTCTACAAGCGGCATTACGAAGCCTTCTGCGGCATGGCGTTCCGTCGCCTCATGCACCACACGCCAGCTGTTGTCCTCGGAAAGGACCGGCGGGACAATGAGGGCTCTCGCCGCACCTGGTGGTATTCCTGTCTGGAAGATAACATCAATCCGCGCAAGCCGACGCGACTGCCCTTGCTCTTTGCGCTCGATGCCAAGCTCAATATTCCCAATGGATTCGTCTATGCGCCGGACTGTAAGCAGCTGCGGAAAGGCGGGACCGGAACGGCGTACTGCGTGGAGATTTCTCAAGTTCCTCCTTCTATGGTAGTACCCACTGGGCTCGGCGATGGCACATCGAGCAGCAGTGGGGAGGCTAGCGGCGGGGATGCGAGCGGGGGCGGAGGATGCGGTGGCGTCTGCGGCGGTAGTTGAAGATTGCAGGCCTACTTGTTTGGGGCACTGGTCGCCCTGAACGCTTGAAAGAGGGCGTATCGCCGTGCGCGCCTACATCGGATGGCCCAAGCCCCGTGTCTTTCCTGAATTCCCGGAATCCGCTACACTAGACCCCGCTCATCGACGTTCCCATTACTAAGGGAACACCGACTCCATGGCCTCCAACGCCACAATTTTCAAAGCGGCCCTGCAAATCGCCGATATGGACCGTCACTACTATCAGGACCATGCAGTTACGCTTGCACGCCATCCATCCGAAAACGACGAGCGCATGATGATGCGCCTGCTGGCCTTTGCCCTGCACGCGCACGAATCTTTGTCATTTGGCCGGGGAGTGAGCGCCGAAAACGAGCCCGCTCTCTGGCAAAAGGATTTGACGGGCGTCATCGCGCTCTGGATCGAGGTCGGCCAGCCGGACGAGAAAACCGTACGCCAAGCCTGCGGCCGTGCCCAACAGGTTTGCATCTATACCTATGGAGGCCGTGGCGCCGACCAGTGGTGGGAGAAGAACATGGATAAGCTCACGCGGTTGCGGAACCTGTCCGTAATGAATGTGCCGCTGGACGGGAGCCGTGCCATGGCCATGCTCGCGCAACGCACCATGCAACTGCACTGCACCATTCAAGACGGACAAGTCTCGATGGGGGACGGGACACACACCGTGCAGATTGACGTGACGATCCTGAAGGGCGCATCGGCTCCATCGGGGCGTTGAATCACGTCCCTACGCTCTTGATCCACTCCCTTAGAACTGAGAGATTCTTCGGCTAAGACGCACAAGAAGGGGGTCAGGCACATTTTCTCGGAAGAAAATGAGCCAGACCCCGTGCGCTTCGCCCGTCATTGCATGCGACAGGGATGTGCGGTACGGTACTCGCCGTGGAACATTTCTTTGCCTGTCCTTCGTGCGGCGCGCAGATTTCGATGCTCCTCGACCTCTCGGATCACCATCCCACCTACATCGAAGACTGTGAGGTCTGCTGCTGCCCACTTCAGATCAGCTATGTCGTCGAAGACGAGGCCCTCGCGCACTTCGAGGTCAAAAGCGTCGAATAGATGAGGAAGAAGGAAATGGGGAAGGCGACTTTGCCAGCGCACGAGAAGGAAAGACGGGGACAGGCACCATTCGGAAATGGAGCCAGTCCCCCCGCTCTACCAGACTGAAAATGAGCCAAACCCCGTGCGCTCATTCGTTCGCCCTCTGACTCGTCGGAGTTAAGACGGGACAGGCAGCGCTCGGAAGCGGAGCCAGTCCCCAGGCTGCAGTCCGTGCGCTTGCGTGGATTACGGAAGGTAGCCCAGGACATCCTCTTCCCGAACCAGCACTAACCCCTCATCACCCTCCACTTCTTTGGCCGCGTATTTTTCGTACAGGATGTGCTCGCCGGGCGTGACGGTGGTCTTTACAAAGGTCTTCTTCTTGACCTTCTCCTTGGAATCCTCGTCCTCGACGAAACGACCGGGTCCCGCGGCAATGACCTCGCCTTCCTCCGGCTTCTCTTGCGCAGCGTCCGGAATGATTATGCCGCCGGCGCTCTTCTCGCCCGACTTGCCGGTCCGGATCAATACCCAATCGTGCAACGGTGTTAATTTCATCGACGTACGTCCTTTCATGAACGCGCGGTCTACCAGCCGTGGCGCAGATATATCTGAAGTCGGGCCGGCGCGCGGCATCAGTTTAGCACGTCTCTCATTGATAAAAACGTGTCAGGCCGCGTTGTGCCGCTTGACAGGTCTCTCGTAAGCGTCCACCTTACGCGGCGAGCAAGAAAACCTGTCGGAAACCATATTTTAGTAGGAGGCGATCATGCCGGATAGCGTCTACAAGATAATTGAGCTGGTCGGATCGAGTAAAGAATCGTGGGAGAAGGCAGCAGCGAGTGCCGTCGAGCGTGCAGGACAGCACCTCCGGGATCTCCGGGTTGCCGAGGTCGTCCTACTCGATATGCATCTCAAGGATGGCAAGGTGGAGTTTTATCGCGCGAAATTGAAGGTGTCTTTTAAGTACGAAGGGTAAGAAACGATACAGGACGAACTGTGAAAAGAGCTTAGCTCTTTCAGAGAGAGAAAGACGGGGACAGGCACCGCTCAGAAGCGGAGCCAGTCCCCAAAAGGAGCCAGACCCCCCACGTGCGCCATTGCTTCCCCTAGACCGATCGCTGCACCAGGTGTCTCACGAGTGATGAGAAGCTGTGCTTGACAGCAGGTGGAGCGCGTAGCATCATTCCATAATGGAACCGTTTTGGAACCTGTCGAGGAGACGCTATGGCGACAATCACAATTAAAAACATGCCGGAAGCTCTGTACCGCCAACTCAAGCTGAAGGCGAGCGAACATCGGAGAAGTCTCAACAAGGAAGTGATCATCTGCTTGGAGCAATCCACCGGGAGTGTTCCGCTGGACGCCGAGATGTTTCTCGCCCGGGCGCGGGAGATTCGTACACGCGTAAAGGGTCTTTCCCTCACAGAGCGACGGTTAAAGCAATACAAGAGCGCCGGACGCTTATGATCGTCGTTGACACGAATCTGTTGGTCTATCTCCTGGTGCCGAGTATTTTGACCGCTCAGGCCGAGGGAGTGTTTGACCAAGATTCCGAGTGGATCACTCCTTTGCTCTGGCGCTCCGAATTCAGGAGCGCGCTCGTGGGACTCATTCGCCAACGGAACCTTACCCTGGAAATGGCGCGGGAGATCGCCCATGAGGCTGAATCCTGGATGAGCGGGCGCGAATACCCGGCGAATACCGATCGTGTGCTTCGATTGGCCGCCACCTCGGTCTGCTCGTCGTATGATTGCGAGTTTGTAGCCGTGGCCCAGGATCTTGCGGTGCCTCTGGTGACAGCTGACCGTCAGATCGTTAAAGCCTTTCCCGAGACTGCCGTATCGTTGGACCGATTCCTCTCCTGATGGCTCCCTGACGGTCGCAGGAAGAGCGGATGGCAGCGGCGCTGATCCATTCGACAAATCGCTGTGGGCGCGTGTCTAAGTGGCATGTGCAAGGGGACGAGATCAGCCCACGACTGAAATGCACGCGTCATAGACAGGTTCACGGTTCGGCACACGAGAAGGAAAGACAGGGAGGTGAATATTTGTTCGGGAGAGGGACCATGTCTTGCCTAGGCTTTCGAAATCCAACGCACCGCCTGCGGTTCGTGCTGGGTTGTTTCCTGGTATGCGCAGGGACTGAGCTATGTCTTATGAATGGTGCGATCTGGGCCCAGGCAGGCAGCCCCACGATGGGAGGGCCTGCGACCCAGAACACAGACATGGACCATCATGAACATTCGGTGGGCGCCATGGAATCGATGACACCGCATGAGCAACATACGGGGCCGCACATGAAATGGACGGCCTTGCGGCCCGCGAACGCAGCGGACGTGCTGCGCGGCGAACAGATTGTCCACTTCCTGCGTAGCGCACTCGCCAAATATAAAGATTATCGAGTGGCCATGGACGAGGGATTTGCGCCGCTTCATCCTGAGCGAAAGCCGCGGCATTATCATTTTGTAAATAAGCAGCATCGACGCATGGCGAGGTTTCGCTTTGATCCGGCTGAGCCGTCCGCGCTTTTATACAAGAAAACCGGGGATGGTTACGAGCTTGAAGGGGCAATGTACACCGCGCCTAAATGGCTGAGTGAAGACCAGTTGAACGAGCGCGTTCCCTTGAGCGTCGCGCAGTGGCATGCCCATATCAAGATGTGTTTTGCCCCGGACGGCAGCAACATACGCCGCTTGAGCCGGGGACAGTTCGGCTTCAAGGGCACTATTGTCACGGAATCAGAATGCCAGGCCGCCGGCGGGCGATTCGCTCCACAAGTCGGTGGATGGATGATGCATGTCTACCCCTTCAAGGCGACCCCTGCAGAGATCTGGACCCACTAAATTGCGCTATATCGGGATTTAAACCGGGCACAGGCACCATTCGGAAATGGAGCCAGGCTGCTCTCACAAGGAGTTAGAGTAAGCGTCATGGATACAGTCGACCTCTGCCGGACCTGCCGTCATGCCGCCACCATCACGACCGCATCGGGCAATATACTTCCTAATCCGTGCGGCTTGTCCTTTACACTATCATTTAAAGATTTACAACGTTTGAGCCGTAATGTACATTTGAGCGAATGGGCAAGGAAGGGGCGAATTGATGGCAAAGAAGAAAGCACCACCACCCATTGCCACGAGCACACTTAAGAACGGCTTAAGCATGTCGTCCCTGACTACTGTTCAAGCGCGCAACCAATTTTCGGAAGTTATTAACCGCGCTGCATTCGGCAAGGAGCGCGTGGTGTTAACTCGCCGCAGCCATGAACTCGTGGCGGTGGTCCCAATAGAGGATATGCGTTTATTGCAATCGCTTGAAAATCAAATCGACATCGAGGCAGCTCGGACGGCCCTGAAGGAGCCTGGCAGCATCCCTTGGAAAACCCTCAAGGCTGAATTAGGTCTCTAGCCAATAGTGGTATATCGCGTCGAGGTCAAGCCCTTCGGCCGCGAAGGTTCTCCGTCGCCTCGACAAGCTCGATCAAAAGCGGATTGCCGCTAAAATAGAGACGCTGGCTAACGACCCTAGACCACCAGGGTGTGAAACCCTTGTAAGAGAGCCCGGGCTCCTTCGCATCCGATCCGGTGAGGACCGTATCATTTATACGGTAAAGGACAAGGAGTTGCTCGTCTTAGTTATCCGCCTCGGGCATAGGGGCGAAGTCTACCGGAAACTTTCAAGGACGAAGGCTTGAGCCTATCGTTCTTCTTCAACCTTCATTGGCTGTCCTCTGCACAAGGCGTTGGAGTAAACGTTATGGATGCGGTTGGCCTCTGCCGGATCTGCCGCCATGCCGCCGCCATCACCACCGCATCGGGCAGCGTCTTCTATCGATGCGGCCTGTCGGAAACTGATCCCCGGTTCCGGAAATATCCTCAGC
>JBBRRL010000118.1:0-6827 GCA_038200775.1 Nitrospirales bacterium | reverse complement strand
GCGAGGAATCGCTCGCGAATACGGATGTCCTGATCTGGTGGCGATGTGAGCCATAATCCCGATATTTCTGAGTTTGCTAAGATCGTGCGACCGAGGCATGTCGGCGTTCCCCTTACCCTTCGATGGATGTTAAGCAGCGCTCACTTGCCCTCTATTTTCCCTTTTGGTGCCACGGACGAGGGAGCCGGGATATTGGGAAAGGATGGCAGGGACCAATGCAAGCGATTAACGTCATATGTTACTGAAAAATAACAGAGCGGTCAAGAGCTAAAAATCTCGCGGCGCTCTAAACGTAGAGCATGTGAACCACGTTGCCCCTGGAGTCACCTCGAAGAGTTATTCACCACCCACCCCGCGCCAGGCTACAAAACGACAGCAGACTTTTGGAAGTCCAGATCGCCCTACTTAAGCCTGATTGTTTGAGGAGGCCTTGGACCTTCTAGAATAGCAGATTTACGGACCGGGGAGATAACAAGCTTGGATCTTGCCAGAGAATTTAACTTCCAGATTTTCGATCAACTTCTCCAGCAGTTCGTAGCATTAGCACCAAAAATCCTGACGGGGCTCATGGTGTTCTTCGCTTTCTGGGTCGCGAGCGTGATGTTTCGGAGCATTGTGCTCAAGCTCCACTGGCCCGTTCCGGGTGATATTCTAAAGCTCGCCGGACACGCGGGGGAAATCACCCTGATTGTGCTTGGCGTTCTTACAGGGTTGGGCACGATGGGGATCAACATCACGGCGCTTGTAGCCGGGCTTGGACTGACCGGATTCGGTTGCCTTCAAGGATATTCTGGGGAACCTCCTTGCTGGCATCCTCTTACTTATCTACCGCCCATTTCACCTTAAAGACTTCATCTCGGTATCAGGCTTCGAAGGAACGGTGGTGGACATTGACCTTCGCTATACGACCCTGCACACTGACGGAAAAACCATACTGATCCCCAACTCGGTGCTCTTCACCAACAGTATTATCATCCTCGAACAATCAGCGCGATTCCCCCCGTCGGGGTGAGTGTTATAACGCGCCGGCCTGGACCTTTAAGAGCTTCAGGAGCCGAGCCCTGCGAAGAGCCATCGTCTTGGTTTGCAGCCGGGTTGTCTTTTGGGTGCCTACGTCTCGCCTTCCGACAGTCATAAATTCATCGACGACACTCAGCGCTGCTGCGAGGCTGCCGGCTCGTTCTAAAAGATCGCTCAATCGCAGATACGCCGTTACAACGTAGGGGTGCGGAACCCCATCCAGGGCCTGTCCTACAAGGGAACGGTAGCGGGACATCGCAAACTGCGGGTTGTTGCGTTCCATGTGGAGCGCCTCCAATACATACAGCGCAGGCCGATCCGGTCCCTTCTGAGACGTCGGCGCCTTGGCGATCAGTTGGATCACGTCCGCCTCAGTCAGTATCAACGGATGTTCGGATTGCCGAAGCGCCATCACAATCTCCTCGGCCTCGGGCCAATTACCGCTGAGTCCGATGACTTCACAGCGACAGCCGGCCGGATTCATGCAAAAGCCATCATGGGGCCGGAAGCTCTTTTTGCGGACCATTGCCGGCGAGAAGACTTTTCCCAGCGCCCTCCGACACACTTCGCAGCTATCCTGATCATTCGGTGTGACGACGATGTACATCCGTACACCCGCGTGACTTTTAACCCATCCCCACATCGCTCGGGGCGCGTGAATCGGACGGGCTTTTATCCTTCCTGCTCGGACCCCAATGTCATGCAGTTCCCAACTCATCAGGAGGCCCAAAACCGCGAGGAAATGCGGAAGAAGGACGCTGTCCAATTGGATACCAAATGGAAAAGTCATTGGAAAAACCTCTCACTTAAGGTAAATTACAGTAGTGCTATTATGTATGCTGAGCAGGCTGGTGTCAATATGCGTTCTGCTTCTTTTTGTGATCGGAGACCCGATAAATTAGTAGGGGGACTCACTAAGCGGCAAAGTAGGCGGATACGTACACAAGATGGTACGCTCGAAGATGCGACCGGTCGTTCAGCACACCATAATGATGCTCGCAATTCTTGCCATTCTCGGCTGTGCAGGCGGACCCGCGCCACTCTCTCAAGACTCCTTAATCCGGCCTGGCGACGATTACATTGTCTTTGGACTGTCGGTGTTTTGCGCCGCGGCAGACTCACACTGTCTGAAGGAACGATTAAATAGTTGTCTCGGGCAGACCAGAAAACAACACATCCGGGAGAATGGCCGCCCGACAAAACTTACACTACTGACATCTGGCGGAGCAATCGCTGAGTGGCCGCTTCGCGGCTCAAAAGATCAGGTGACGTTTACCTATGACAAGCGCGGTATCGCGCGCGAATGGGTGTATGACCGCAACCGAACACAGGCCACCGCCAAAGAAGCCATACCGCGCACTCCCCCTTCCGCTAGGTGACCTTTCCTCCTCAGAGTGTGATTCATTTCTTCATCACGTGTTATACTGACACCCTTTCACCGATTCGAAAGGGAGCAATATTATGTTGTGGACAATTTTTGTTATTCTCTTAGTGTTATGGGCCCTTGGCCTGGTCTCCTCTTACACGCTTGGCGGTTATATCCACATCCTATTGATTATCGCCATCGCAGTTCTGTTAATACGAATCATTCAGGGACGTAGGCCCGTATAGCCGGAAAGTGCCTGTCCTCAAGGCAGGTCCTCACAGTGGACGGTCCATCACTACAGCCGATGGACTACCCCAGAGCCCGGTATAGACGAATTCTGTCAGAGGCTTTCGAGTCCGCGGTGCAAGTTCCCGGGCACGGAGCTTTTCCGGCAATGTGTCGGGGGCACCCGGGTAACCGAGCGCGATCATGGCAGTAGGTTCATACTGGGGCGGGATCTGAAAGAGGTCACGTGCCTTGTCGACGTCGAATCCCGCCATCTGATGTACAAACAACTCCAGCGCTGTAGCTTGCATCACCAAATTCTCGACGGCGAGACCCACATCATGCATGGCGTGGCGATTGGGTGCGCCATCCTCCGTAAAGACAAGTTTAGCTACACTCAGCATCAAAACCGGCGCTTGCCCAGCCCACAATTGGTTTCCCGGTACCAGGCAGCTAAACAACCGGTTGTAGTCCTCGGGATATTCTTTTGTAGCGACGAGGAAGCTCCAGGGTTGCTCATTGGAGCTTGAAGGGGCCCAGCGCGCCGCTTCCAGCACAGAACGAAGGGCATGTTCGGGAACGAGGCGGTCTGCAAAAGCTCTGGGACTCCAACGTCGGCTGATCAGTTCGTGCACCGAAAATTGTGTCTGTGCGATTTTACCCTTCACCATCACCTCCGGTATCAGTTCTGCGCGAACAACAGTACCGTAATGCCGCAGGTAGTATGTCAGGTTTTCCCTGACAGACACAGTCCATTAAGCTCGCGGTGCTAGCTGTGTCAATTGAATTAAGCTAAATTTCGTAGGAAAAAGCCTCTGCCGAAGTTTTGCCTCGATAAGTGCATCCTTTTTCTATAGGAAGAATTGCAAGTTGCTCATTAGACACAGTTTCGGTCTTGGGGTGTGTGGAAGACCTTACGCTAGAGCCGAGTATCCGTAATGAGAATTACAAGAGAGGCAAGATCACCGCCAAATCTGCAACGGCTCGACTCTCTGAGTTATCAAGTGTTTACCCCTAGGATATTTAAGCGCTAGTGTCCAAGCCGCCAATCTTCGTGGCTTTCTGAGCAAAAATCGGCTGTGATTGGACGTCGAAAGGATTGTTTAGAGGGCCATTACCGCGAGAAACTACGGGGGGGCTACTGTGTTTAAATGCTTCACCGGCTTTACGCGTATCATCGGTATTCATTGTAAGCTGATGGACAGCCGACCGGTACGGCTACGACTCCCTCGCTGGCAAACCCTCCTCGCAAATACCTTTGACCTGAATCGACGCTGCGACACTGGGGGACCCGAAAACCTGAAACAAAGTGCCTGCCCCTTTTTGCTGGCGTCTAGAGGGCACAGGGATTTCTCTCTGAGCCCTCCAGTTCGCCGGGTGTTATAGGGGTCTAGGTAGATCCCGTCTTATCCGCCGGATGATCCAAATCCATTTTCCTCATTCAGACGGTCCAGCATGTCACGATAGCCTGGGTGGCGGGAAACATCATGAAACTTGGCTGGTATGATACGCACGCAGGCCGCCAATAACCTGTCTGCCGCCTCTGCCGCCAGACCTTGTTGTCGCTGATCCAACATTTCCATGAAGCGGTTCATCGCGCTGGCCACGGAGCGGTCATCGCCGTAGCGCAAGGCGGTCCGGACAACCTGCAACTGACCGAGATACGCCTGCACACTCTCCTCGGGAACAATGCTCGTGGTTGCGTCGCTGATGGTATCAATCCAGGCGGCCTGATCTGCGACCAGGGCCGCGGCCCCCATGGGGAAGATACACAGTGCGGCGGTCAGAGCGATAAACCATCCCGTATGTAATATTTTAGACGGATTCATAAGGCGACTCCTCCTTTTCACGATACAGACCTTTTCCTATCAGTTGTTGATCCAATGCCGGACAAATGCATGAACCTCCTTTCGTTGTGTGAGTGAACGACGATCAGCATGTCACTACAAATTCATTTTTTTATTTGCGCCATGGACGGTCTGAGTGTTTTTGAAAATCTCATTTTATTTTCTCTATGTCAATATTTCATCTTAGAAAAATATTATGCAGTAATATAACCAAATGTTGACAGCTTAATATTTTTCTGTTCAACGGGTCAGAGATGATTACTGCAACGAGGGACCGTGAGTCAGATTATGCAGTCTGGCTCACGCTCCAGAATGTTTTGACGGCATGGAATCACTGCGGCGCAAACGGCTGGCTGAAATCGATGTCACACGCTCGGGGAAAATAATCTAGGAAGGTTGCGACTCTATCTGATAATTCTTCCAGGTCTGAAACCACTGATAATCACTTTGGTAGGCGTATTCGGTCGGCTGCATCTCGGCATCTTTTGGAGCCAGCAGGGCATAGGCGCGCGGCCATTGCTTCGTCCACCAGGACTTGAGCTCGTCCGGATGATAGGGCAGTCCCTCGGCGTTTCGGATGCCGGCAGCGGTGATCACGTCACAGACAATCGGCCAGGCGCGATCCTTCCCCAACCCCACGGAGCGCAGGTGCTCCTTTAACAAAAAAATCACCCAGACCTCGGTGCTGTGTTTTTTGTTGTGACGGAAATGAATGAGCTGGCGAAAGGGCGTTGAATTCAGGCTCTTGATCACGGAGGTGTAATCGGGGCCACCCAAGCGGCCGGCTGCTTCGGCGATTCCGTCCAGCAAGGCGGAGAGGTCCAATTCCTGAGCCGGCGACTCCGCCCTCGGTTTTGGTCCGGAGTCGGTCAGCATCGTAAGAAACGGACGCAGCTCACGCAGCCGCTCCACAGCTTGCTTCAGGATGTGCTCCGATTCAATCCAATAATCGGCATCGTTCTTGGTGGCTCGCTCTTTGCCGATCGGCGGTAGAACCGGCGGGACCCAGTACCGGATCAGAACGAACAGAACATAGTGGAGATCCCCGTTCGCCAGCAACACTTGCGAGAGCGCCTCTAGGGCCCCCGAGCCCGGCATGAAAAAGGATACACAGGGGCCGCCTACCCCCAACCGAGTTGCGCTATCGGTCCACCATTTGGTCAACTCATTCCATTGAGCGGGTGTAATCACGGGGTCGATAGTACCGTTGGTATTGAGGTTTTTCAACATGGCGCCAAGTTCAATCTTCCCGGTTCGAAGACACGTGGGCTCGGCAGCTCTTATTCGGGCTCGACCCCGTTTCTGGGCGAGGGAATCTTACTGGCGAATTAGCTCTAATTCCTGTGAAGTGGCTTACATATCCGCAATGGCCGGGTCAGGCAATTCCTGGCCTGTTGTCATCGTTTGTCCTGAAAACAGAAGGAATTGTTAGCCACAGGATTAGGCATACAGCTTGCTTAGACCCCAGGTGATGAGACAGTCGTGCATCGTTACCATCGTCGATGAGCTGTGCCTCCAAATGGGCCAATGACGGACAGGAGAATGTGATGAGACACCGTATCCCACGAATCCTATTGACCCTGGCGGTGTTGACCGGTTTGACGCTGGTCGGCCCACAGCCATCCCTTTGGAGCGCCAACCTGAGTACCGACTATACAGGGATTCCACCGTACATCCCCGATACAGCCACGCCGAACGTTCTCATGATCATGGACAACTCCTTGAGCATGCAAGAGCGGGCAAACTGCGATCCGCACGACTGCGTTCCCCAACCGGACGGGTCCAGCCTCGAGAACGGCGAGCTGCCGGCCGTCTCGGCACTGCGGTTCAAGTACAACATCCGCTACAGCGGGTTGTTCGACTCGACGCGCTGCTACACCTATCACAACGGCACCTGGAATAATTCCACCACGGATGTCAACAATCGCTTCACGGACGTCGGGGGCAAGACGCCGACGGGCGTGGTGACCGGCCTTTGCCTTGATGACCAATGGGACGGCAACCTGCTCAACTGGATCACTTTCCGGCGGATCGATGCGCTCAAGAATGCAATGATCGGCGGCGAGTGCGCAGTGGGGAGAGACCCGTCTGACGGTACGTGTCCCCCCATCGGAACCCCGGCCAAAATTACGATCCAGGCCCACAGAAGCTGGACCCTTGGAAGTTACGTCATGTATTTGGACCCCAGCGACCCGAATCAGATTCCTGGTCGGGTTCCCGTAGCCTATCGCTATTCTGCCTATCCAGGACTATTGGGCATCTATTTGCGTGGGGAGTCCTGGTATACAGGATGGTTTTGCATGAACAAGGATCTCTACCTTTATCCATGGGAGGCTTGCGACACTGGAACGGACCAGGGCGCCCCCAGG
>JBBRRL010000117.1:0-6828 GCA_038200775.1 Nitrospirales bacterium | reverse complement strand
TATTTCTTGGACAGGTGCAGGGCCTCAATAGCTAACGGCGAGGGAGCCACGTTTAACCCCATCCGGTTGGTTCGTTTCGTTCGTGACGCTTGAATTGCAGCAGATCTAAAATCCGGCGAGCCTGCTGTGTCAACGATTCGGCTTCCAAGAGGAACTGCTTTTCCAGTGGAGTGAAGTCCAGCGCGAATGACAGGTTTTGCACGAGCACATCGTCCTGGACAGGCTGGCGAAGCAAGGCAGCGAGCGCGAGCTCATCTTCTTTGCTGCGCATGAAGCCTGCCACCACGGTTAGAAGTTCGCTGCGGATCTCGCGTGGAAGGGACGTGTCCGGTTGGGATACGTCTTTTAGGACGATCCGGCCCTGGCGGTAGCTTTCGGTTCTCAATTCGTGCTCGATTTCGAATCGGCCAAGTCCCTGCAGGAGAATGTTGAAACGCCCGTCGACCAACCGTTGCACGTTGATCATCCGCCCGACGCACCCCATAGGATAGATGGCGGGGGTTCCTTCGTAATCGGCCTCCCAGCCTTCCTTCAGGAGCACCATTCCCACGATCCGATGACTGGCCTCCGCCGCCTGGATCATGTCCCGGTAGCGCGGCTCGAAGATATGGAGAGGCAAGTAGGTCCTCGGAAAGAAGACCAGATTCGGCAGAGGAAACAGGGGAATGACATTCGGAATAGGGACGGGGTCGAGTGCGCCTCCCGAGCCCCCCGAAGGGCTGACTTGCATGCGGGGCACGATAGCGGAATGCCGCGCGCCTTGTCAATTGCAGGAACGGGCAGGAAGCTTGATCTTTCGCGGACTTCTCCGGTAGTATCTGATTCGCTTTTCGCGAGGAATTCTTATGGGCATGACGATGACAGAAAAGATTCTGGCCAGGCACGCCAAGCGCCAGAACGCGCATGCCGGGGACAACATCTGGGTGGATGTGGACATTCTCATGACCCATGATGTCTGTGGCCCGGGCACCATCGGAATCTTTCATAAAGAGTTCGGTCCCAAGGCCAAGGTCTGGGACCGCGAGAAGGTCGTCATCATTCCCGACCACTATATTTTTACCGACGATCAACACGCTCACCGGAACATCGATCTGCTGCGAGACTTCGTGAAGGAGCAGGATCTGCCGTACTACTATGACGTCGGCACCGACAAGTACAAAGGCGTGTGCCACATTGCTCTGCCCGAGGAAGGCCACACGCGTCCCGGCGAGGTCTTATTTGGTACCGATTCCCATACCTGCACCGCGGGCGCCTTCGGAGAGTTTGCCAGCGGCATCGGCAACACCGACGCCGCCTTTATTTTGGGAACCGGGAAGCTCTGGGTGAAGGTTCCCCAGACCATGCGGTTCGAGTTCGAAGGACCGCTCCCGCCGTACCTCATGGCTAAAGATTTGATCCTGCATATCATCGGCGACATCGGCGTGGACGGCGCGACATATCGCGCAATGGAGTTTGCCGGCGACGGGGTCATGTCCCTGTCCATCGAAGAACGGATGACCCTCTGCAACATGGTCATCGAGGCGGGAGGGAAAAACGGAGTCATCCCGACGGATGCCGTGACGGAGGAGTTCGTCAAATCCAAAACCGCGAAGCTCTACGAGCCGGTGTCCGACGATCCAGACGCCCGCTTCCACAGCGTACGCCGGTACAAGACTGCCGAGATCGAGCCCACCGTCGCAAAGCCGCACTCCCCTGATAACAAGGGGACCGCCCGCGAGTCCGCGGGTACGAAACTCGATCGCGCTTATATCGGCTCGTGTACGGGCGGCAAGCTGAACGATTTCCTCGCAGCGGCGAAGATTCTTAAAGGCCAGCGCGTCAAAGCGGATACCTACATTGTTCCTGCCACGACTGAGGTCGCTCGGGGCCTCGGCACGACCATGCACGACGGGGAAACGCTGCTGGACATCTTTCAGAAGGCCGGTGCGAAGGTGTCACAGGGCGCGTCCTGTGCCGCGTGCCTGGGCGGGCCATCAGACACCTTCGGAAGGCTGAATAGGAGCGAGGTGTGCATTTCGACCACCAACCGGAACTTCCCTGGACGCATGGGATCCAAGACAGCGCAAGTCTATCTGGCATCGCCGTACACGGTCGCGGCATCGGCAATCACCGGCGAGATCACGGATCCGCGGGAATTTCTCTAACCCATTTCCACTGCCTCGACCGCCCCGTTTTATCGTCATCGATTAAAAGGAACCCCGTATGCAGGACGTGATTAGAGGCAAGGCGTATGTGCTGGGAAACAACATTGATACGGATCAAATTATCCCCGCGAAGCACCTCGTCTACAGCCTGAGCGACCCCGAAGAAAGCAAGAAGTACGGCACGTATGCGCTCTCCGGCCTCCCTGATGCCGTCGCTGGACTGCCGCAGGGCAACATCAAATTTGTGCCTGACGGTGAGTATCGCTCTCCGTATCACATTCTCCTCGCGGGCAAGAACTTTGGATGCGGCTCCTCTCGCGAGCACGCACCCGCGGCTCTCCAGATCGCCGGTGTAACAGCAGTGGTGGCTGAGTCCTATGCGCGGATCTTCTACCGGAATGCGGTGGACGGCGGATTCTTGCTGCCTTTTGAGTCCGAGCTTCCCCTTGTTGCCGAAACGCAGACAGGCGACGAGCTGGAGATTGCGATCTCTGCCGGCGAGCTGAAGAACCTCACACGCGCCACGACTCATCGGCTGCGTCCCATCGGCGATGTGCTTGAGATCGTGAAAGCGGGCGGCCTGTTCTCGTACGCCCGCGCCTCCGGCATGTTGAAATCATGAAGGCCAGGATTGCAGTTCTTTCAGGAGATGGCATCGGGCCTGAGATCGTGCCGCATGCGGTCAAGGTGCTCGAGCAGATCGCACGGCAGTTTGGCCATCACTTTGAATTTCGAACCGCCGATGTCGGCGGCGCCGCCATAGACACCACTGGGAAGCCCCTCCCGGACGCCACCCTGCAAATTGCCAAGGAGAGCGATGCAATCCTCTTGGGCGCCGTCGGGGGTCCCAAATGGGAAGGCTTGGACTATACCCTCCGGCCTGAGCGGGCATTACTCGGGCTTCGCGAGCAACTCGGACTCTATGCCAACCTTCGTCCTGCCAAACTCTATCCGATGCTCGCCGACGCTTCGACCCTCAAGCGAGAGGTGATCCTGGGCATCGACCTGTTGGTGGTTCGTGAGCTCATCGGCGGAATCTACTTCGGGCAGCCCAAGGGCATCGAAAAGACTCCGGACGGCGAGCGCGGTTTCAATACGGAGGTATACACCACCGGCGAGATCGAACGAATCGCAAAGGTGGCCTTCGACAGAGCCCGCAAGCGCCGGCGAAAGGTGACATCAGTCGACAAGGCAAATGTCCTTGAATCATCTGAGCTCTGGCGCCGGGTCGTTATCTCCGTAGGAAAAGGCTATCCCGACGTCGAGCTAAGCCATCTCTACGTGGACAATTGCGCGATGCAGCTTGTGCGCAATCCCTTGCAATTCGACGTATTGGTCACAACAAATCTGTTCGGCGACATTTTGAGCGACGAAGCGGCAATGCTGACAGGATCCATTGGCATGCTGCCGTCGGCGAGTCTGGGAGGAACCGTCGGGATGTTCGAGCCGATCCATGGCAGCGCGCCAGACATCGCCGGGAAGGACCAGGCCAATCCGATTGCGACTATTGCCTCTGCCGCGATGATGCTCAGCTACGCATTCAATCTCGACAAAGAGGCCATGGCGGTGGAACAGGCGATCTTGCGGGTTCTTGAGCAAGGCTATCGCACCAAGGACATCCACGCCGATGGCGCCAAGCTCGTCGGGACGAAAGAGATGGGCCGCTTAATCATTGACGCACTCGGCAAATGAATAAGAGTGACATGGTGGCAATGGCTCCCGGCACTATTATGACAATCGCGGGCACCGGCGAGCCCGGGTATGCGGGTGACAGCGGGCCGGCCCTCGAGGCAATGCTGAACGAGCCGAAGAGCATCACGCTGGCCGGGAGATTTCTTTACATCGCCGATGCCGAGAACCATCGTATTCGAGGCCTTGATCTGCAGACGGGACTCATCACGACCGTGGTCGGTGGCGGATTCTTCACAGAGGCATCATCTCGGTCCACTCTGCCTCCTGTTTCCCCGGCACATTCGGCCGTCGAGGAAGACCCCTTGGCCGATCCCGACGCGAAGAATGAACCCCGCTTCGTGCAGCTTCCGGACCAAAGCGGCACGGTCCGCTTCGTGACGGGGACGACAGAGAAAGGACGATTTCGAGGGGACGGCGGGCCGGCGGTAGAGGCGACGCTTAATTTTCCGTCCGCCACCGCCATCGATTCGCAAGGTACGCTATATATCGCCGACACGTTCAATCATCGGGTCAGACGCGTCGACGCCGCCAACGGACTGATCACTACGGTGGCCGGCACCGGCGCCGCGAGATTCAACGGGGACGATGGCCCCGGCTCAAAAGCTGCCTTGAACGAGCCCGTCGCACTGGCAATAGATGAACGAGTCGGCCGCTTATACATCGCCGACTTGGCGAACTACCGTGTTCGCGCCGTGGAACTCTCCACGGGACGGATCTTCACCTACGCCGGGAACGGAGGCTCCGACTATGATGGCGATGGCATGTCCGCGATGCAGGCCGGACTCTCCGGCCCAAGCGGGTTGGCGCTCGACCCGGAAGGGAATCTCTATATTGCTGACACCTTCAGCGGACGGATCCGCCGGGTTGATTCCAACAGCGGTGTCATCACGACCGTAGCCGGTGACGGCACCGAATATCGCTATCAGGGTACTCCGAAAGAATTCTCAACAGGGCTCGCGCGGCCCACCGGGATCGCCCTTGCACCGGACGGAAAGCTCTACATCACGGATTCCGATAATCATTTGATTCGGATGTGGAGTCCGAAATCGAAGATTATCACCTCGATCGCTGGAAAGGGATCCTCAGAATTCTCCGGCGACGGAGGTCCGGCGAGCACCTGCGGCCTCAACTATCCTTTTGGCGTTGCTCTCGACAATGCTGGCAATATCTACATCGCCGACACCTTCAATCATCGCATCCGAATGATTCCAGCAGTCGCCGGCTCTTCTGGCTGAATACGTCAATACTGAAGCAACTTCTAAATCTATTATCACACCCACCCGCCCTAAAGGCATTCGACCCGTTGCATATAGAGGCCACGGGTACCCCGGACAGCCTTCTTGACCCATTGCACCTGCCCGCCCTAAAGGCTGCCAAGACAGCCTTCTTTACCCATTGCACCCAACCCGCCCCGGCGCGGCCATTGCACCCGCCACTTACCCGCCCTTCCCCGGACGGCCATTTCACCCTAGCCCAACCCCACGCCTGAAGCAGGCTCTTCCCCGACGGGCGCATCCTTTTTCCCATGGCCCTGGTCCCGCCAAGACGGTGGCCCGTACCCTTGGACAGCGCCTTGTCCCATTGCACCCACCCAGCCCCGGCGCTGCCAAGACAGCCTTCTTTACCCATTGCACCCAACCCGCCCCGGCGCTGCCAGGACAGCGCCTTGTCCCATTGCACCCCCCGGGCCTGGCCGCGCCAAGACGCGTCCTTCACCCCTGTCCGATTGCTGGCACTGTTGACGTTATTGTCGTTACCATTTTGACAGAGGTAGCAGTTAGTTGGCTGATCCTTTCAACTATTGGTTACTCCTGTCACAAGTCCTAAGTGGCATTTCTCTTGCTCTCCTTCTGCAAGTAAAGAACGTTGTGCAGCATTCAAGGAGGGCGGACCATGACGTGTACAAAGTGTAAAGGCCTGATGGTCACGGCGCGAAGCTCGGATTTCTACCAGCATTTTTATGAAAGCCGATGTATAAACTGCGGCGCTATGGTATTTGCTCAAACCGCCGGACAAAATCTCGCCGGACAGGTCAGGAGCAACCGGGGGGTTCCGTCGGCACAAGTTTCTATTTTTTAGATGTAGTCCACCCCCTTGACCTAAACTACACTTTGGTAGTCCCCGTACACTATCCGTAGTTAGTCTAAGAGCTCGAAACCCCCGCGGCGTGGTAGTATGGTCCTCTGTTGAGTAGTGAGATCAACGGAGGCAACTCATTGTGCATCTAAACAATCCTGCTGCCCTGACAGTACCTCTGAGAAGAACGCTCCTTTCGGCCCGGCGGCGGACGGATGAATTGTTCCAGCTGGTTCAGCCGGAATCTCTCTACGATCGCCCCGTTGCTGAGCGCCACAGAATGGTCTTCTACCTTGGCCACCTAGAAGCTTTCGACTGGAATCTTATCGGCGCCGGTAGCCTAGCCATGACGCCGGTTCATCCTCAATGGGACAGCCTCTTCGCATTCGGTATTGACCCACCGAAGGGTCAGCTACCTTCAGACCGTGCCTGCGATTGGCCCTCACTCAAAGAAATCTACGGCTACAACCGGAGCGTTCGCCAGAAATTGGACAGTGTGCTGGATCAGGCCCCCGAGGATGTGATTCACGTCGCCGTCGAACATCGCCTGATGCATGCCGAGACCTTTACCTACATCCTGCATAATCTCTCGCCGGACTTCAAAAGGGCTCCCGCGCCCCGGCCTGCCGACGTGGAATCAATTCCGATTCAGCGCATGATTGAGATCCCTGCCGGTTCCGTAATGTTGGGACGGGAACGGCAAGAGGGGTTTGGGTGGGACAACGAGTTTGCGGGACATATGGTGCATGTACCATCGTTTGCCATCGACAAGTACAAGATTACGAACGGCCAATATCTCGAGTTCGTCCGCGCCGGCGCCGCCGCGCCCCATGTCTGGGAACAGCACAGCGGCCAGTGGTGGGTGCGCACAATGTTCGAAAAACTGCCTCTGCCCATGAACTGGCCGGTCTATTGC
>JBBRRL010000116.1:0-6846 GCA_038200775.1 Nitrospirales bacterium | reverse complement strand
TGACCACTTGCTTTCTTCCACGCATCAAGTCGTTGTCGATGCAGCAGGTCCCTCAGCCTTTTCATTCTTAGGCAGCATCGCACGCACGACCTCGAGCGTGTCCGCATCTTCGGGCTTTTTATCCCGCCGCCACCGCGCCATCCTCGGAAATCGCACCGCCAATCCTGCCTTATGACGAGAAGAGATTTGCACGCCCTCAAATGCTAGCTCGAACACCTGCTCGGGCCTGACGACTCGCACTGGCCCGAAACGCTCGACCGTGTTTTGGCGAATAAAACTATCGACCTCTTTGATCTCAGTATCGGTTAGTCCTGAATACGCTTTGGCGATCGGAACAAGTTCCTTGTCCTGCCAGACGCCGAACGTATAATCGGTAAAGAGGCTGGCGCGCCGTCCATTGCCCTGCTGGGCGTAGATCAGCACAGCATCAATACTGAAGGGATCGATTTTCCATTTCCACCAGTCGCCACGATGGCGTCCGACTCCATAGGGTGAGCTACGTCGCTTCAGCATGAGCCCTTCGGCCGCCCGTTCCTGTGCCTGCGCGTGAAAGCTCCGGATGTCCTGCCAGCTCACCGCTCCAATTGTGGGAGACAGTACCACTATCCCTGGGTTTACTACCGCCACAACCCTCTCCAGATCGCCACGCCGTTCTGCTAGCGGTCGATCGCGCAGGTCGTGACCAGCCAATTCCAAAAGATCATAGGCCATGAACACCACCGGGGCAGAGCGCTGCAAGGCCGCATCGGGCGTCTTGCGTCCGATGCGGCGTTGAAGCACCCCGAACGGCATGGGCCGATCTTCACGCCACGGCAAGATCTCACCATCCAGAACCGTCCCCTCTGGCAGCCAACGGCCGGCTCGTGTGATCTCGGGAAAGCGATCCGTGATCAGTTCCTCGCCTCGACTCCAAATCATGACATCGTCACCACGCCGGACCAGTTGAGCCCGGATGCCATCCCACTCCCACTCCGCCTGCCACTCCTCTACCAGGCCGAGCTGCTGCACCGAGTGTTCGAGCGGGTAAGCAAGATAAAAGGGATAGGGCTGGCCAGGATCAGGATGGTCTCCTGAGCCCTTGAGCAGTCGGTGAAAGTCTTCTTCCGTGGGGCGCCATTGCCCCATGACCCGGTGAGCCATGACAGGAGGCGAGACGCCGGCCACCGTCGCAAGCGCGCGAATTACCAGCGTGCGCGCAACGCCGACACGAAAACTGCCCATCATAAGTTTGTTCCAGACCAGTCGCTGGCGACCGTCGAGTTCTCGCCAGGTTTGAACCAGAATTTCACGCCGCCGCTCTTGAGAAACATCCTTCAAGGGTACGAGTCGTGATTCCACCATTCGATGGAGGGGCTCTTGTGTCCCAGGCCCATCCGGCAACAATAATGCTAGCGTCTCTGAAAGATCACCCACTGCATCATGCCCTTCCTCGACCAGCCACAGCGGCAGATTACCCTCCGCCGCGACCCATTCGCGCAGCAGTGTCGAGGAGACAGGGCGCGGAACGGTATTTCCTGAAAGGAAGTACAGCCCCCAAGCCGCATCTCCGGCTGGAGCATCCCGGAAATACGCCACGAGGGCTTCCAATTTTCGTACAGTCTTTGTGGATTGGTCGAGCGTGAAATACAGTTTTGTAAACCTGTCCATTTCGTTAGAGTCCCTACACTTCTCCCGACGCATCCAGCTGGTGCTCAAAATGAGTCGGCACCACGTACGCACACTCCGCACTTTGATTTAACCATTGCATCAAGGCTGTTGTGTATCCGTGAGTAACCCCGATGCGGCTTGCGCCGGTGAGTCGCACCGCTTCGAGCAAGCCGGGCCAGTCCGCATGGTCCGAGAGGACAAAACCCCGATCCACTCCTTTACGTCGCCGGATTCCCCGGATCTGCATCCAACCCGACACCATGGCGGTCGAATAGGGAAAAAACTTTCGAAGCCAAGGGGAGCCAGCCGCTGAGGGCGGGGCCAGGAGCAGCGCCGTACCCTTCGCGGCTCGGACGCGGTCGGCATCGGCGTGTTGCACCGGAGCCAGTGTCACTCCGGATTGGACATACGCCGGGAGGAAACGCATCACAGCTCCATGTGCCAGTATTGGTCCCATTTCCGAATTGAGTCCGGCGAGAAGCCGCTGGGACTTCCCGAGGGCATATGCAAATAGAATACTTGTGAGACCATTCGCCTGATTCTCAGACCACCACCGATGTATATCGGCGAAGATTTCCATTTGCGGACGCCAGCGATAAATGGGGAGCGCATAGGTCGCTTCCGTGATAAATGTGTGGCAGGGCAGGGGTTCAAATGGCTCACAGACCCCATCGGCTTCGGTCTTGTAATCGCCGCTCATGACCCACACCTGTCCGCCCGCTTCCACTCGCACTTGAGCTGAGCCAAGCATGTGGCCCGCTGGAAAAAGCGAAACCCTCACGCGCCCCATCGAGACCGACTCGCCGTAATCTATCCCCTGAATGAGAATTCCAACCCCTCGACCGCTGCTGAGATAGGCGCCGCAGCCGGACCTGGCATGGTCTGCATGTCCATGCGTGATAACAGCCCGGTCGACCGGTTGCCACGGGTCAATATAGAAATCTCCCTCCCCGCAGTAGAGGCCGCGATCAGTCGCTGCCAACAGCGCGTTAATTGTAAGACTCCTTCAAATTCAAATGCCGACTATGTGGTCAGTGCGCATGCTTATTTTGGCGGTATAACCAGCGGCCAAAGGATTTACTTGGTTGTAGGCGGATATAATTCTGGGCCAGACTGCGGAGCTTTCAATTATGGCGTCGATCTTGTGGACTTCGAATCCGGCTTGATCGTCGCGCGGCGTTTACGGCCCGCCAGGGATGGCAAGACCGAGGGATCTCCTGTGGCCGCCTTTTCGATATTTCCACCCTCATCTTCGGCAATCTCCGCCAGCGTACGCTGTGTCACGACGGATCGTGGGGCCGTCAGCGTGATATCTTGCTGGTCCCAGTGTTTAATGAATAGCCACTGCCTCCCACTTGTTCGAACTAAGACCCATGAGCCTTGTAGTTTGGTTCCCTGCAGACTGAATTTCAATTCGCCCTTCTTGAGACCATCGGCCATTGGGGTCTCGGGCACATACGTGCCTTTGTCCCACACCATAACCGTCCCACCCCCATATTCGCCCTCAGGGATGATACCCTCGAAATCAGCATAATCAAGTGGATGGTCCTCGACAGCCATGGCTAATCGCCGAACCGCGGGATCGAGGGACGGCCCTTTAGGAACTGCCCATGACTTTAAAATCCTGTCCACTTCGAGCCGCAGATCATAATGCAGATGACTGGCACGGTGCTTTTGAATAACAAAAAGAGTCCCCGTTCGGGAACTCTTGGTCTTGGGAGGCGGCTCTTCCGTTTTAGAAAATTGCCGCTTTGCTTCGTACTCTGACAGAGGTTTTATTCTGTTCATCGCTTCTGCTTTCATAACAGAGGATTGCGCTCGCTGCAAGGCACCCACAAGGGTACCCCAATGTGCCTACCATGCGAGCCTCACGACCTCAGTGGATACACCGGAGACCGCATCGGCGGTTGCAGATCCGAGGAACACACCGTATAATAGGGGAATATCCGTGAAGGGTGAGTCCCATGCGTAACATCTTCATTCAAAAGTGCAAGCAATGGGTGTTCCTCAGTGCCGCCGCACTCTTCATCACATGCACAGCTCCTGTCACCGGGAACGCAGCCAGCGACAGCTTGAGGACCTCGGGCATTCTTGATCGACCGTTCATGTCCAGCGACCTGCAGGTCAATCACGATTTATTTGTCAAGCCGAATCTGTCCGTCGGTGAAGCGTTGCTGGTTACGAGGGATCCCATTCAACCATGGCGTGCAGCGCAAACAAGGCTGTGGATGGATCTGCCCGATGCAGACACCTCGAACAAATTGTTCCTTCAAAGCGGCGTAGGATTTCTCGATCGCGATCCACTTCTTCAATTGCAGTCATCTTTGACCGCACCTTCAGTGGTGATACCGCTGGGTATAGGAATGGAGTACGCGTTGCGATCCAGTCATAGCTTAACCACGATGTTTTCACTCGACGTGAGTGAAAGTCGCTCCGGCCTCGGGGCGGCCACACACATTTCGCCAGGGCTGAGTTTCGGCTTTCGATTCTGACGAGCTGCCTTCGCTTTAATCTCCATATTCCTTCTGCTTGACGGCGGCTGACAGAATTGCTGCTCCGGATGATCTCATGGAGATGCGCATTCCTGAGAAAACCATTCTTTCATGGGCTTGTCGGGCACGGAGGCACGGATGATGGCAGCGGAAATGGATAGCACGTTAGACGTGCGATGTAGACGACGATGAACTACCTAGTTGTTCCCGGGTTTGTCCACACTCCTGATGGTCTCCGCAAGATTTCCTCTGGATACACGTGCCTCGATCTTATCGCCTACTTGCACGGCATTCTCCATTTTTGTCTCGTTCGTAACTTGTAACCGTACTTCTTGTCCGCCGGCATCGCGAATTACAAAGTACTCCCCTTCAATCCTTAGAAGCTCTCCGTTCACGGACCTGCCCTGTCCCTGTGGCAGGGAAGTGGAGTCTGTGACGACCGCGGGCGCCGCTTTAGTGATAGAAGAGGCATACAGGGGTGACAGTGGAGGTAAAATCCCCTGCTTGGCCCGTTCAAGATCCTGTTGGCGCCGATCCTGTTCCCGCTGATCTCGTTGACGTTCTTCCAGTTGACGCTGCTGCTCGAGCTGTTCCTGGGGCGAGACTTTCGCGGGCCCGGGGCTGTTACTGTCTTGTACCTGCACGTCGCGGGGATCGTCGGTCGCACAACTTAAAACTATTAAGCCCAGAATGACAACTCCTGCGAGATTGCGGGCAGATTTTTTCAACCTCATGACGGTCTCCCTGAGTGCCAGCGTGAGCACGCGCATCGTTGGATAACTGTCCCGGACCTTTTTACTGAGTCATCAATGTTGGAGTACACTCTGCAGTGAGCTGCCGTAATTCATCAAGCACAATCTGGTAGACCTCTTCTTCTTCCTTTGCCTGCCCCTGAAGAATGGCGTCCATGATTCCACCTGCGGACAGACCGAATTCTTGAACGGCTTTATCGACGTAGCCGGCCCGTGACGGTGTGGAGGCGAACCATTCCAGGAGGCCCAGGTTGGAGATGGTATTGGCTAGCTCTACCTCGTCGGGGTCGTCAACGACTGCAATGACATTTAGTGCTTGGACAATGAAATCGTACCGCCAGGCGTCACGAAAGTAGTCGGCCTGGGCGGCAGCAACAAGATCTCGAAGCTCCGGCGGCGACTCGGGACGGAGCGTCCAGAAAGAGAGCCGCTCTGTGCGCCAACGACGCTCCGTATGTCTTTCGAAGCACTGGGCAAAGTCGCTGGCTTTGCGCATCAATGTGTTTTTCACAGATTCTGTATTTCCCTGATTTCAAGCTTGTTCACAACGGTAAGCGCACCTGGAACGGCGTGCGCGAGTTCCTGCGCTCGTGTTTTATCACTGGCTGTGGAAACGACCCCACGCAAGTATACCTGGCCGCGTATGGTCTCCACCGTCACTTCTCCTGACATGGCCATGGGGTCGGCGAGGATCCGGGCTTTCACGGCCGCATTGATTGCAGCGTCTAAGACATTCGCTTGCAATGTTTCCTCGGTTACCGTTTGACAGGCCGATAGAGGACAAACGAGAGCCAGGAGTACCAAACAGAAACGAAGGCTTCTCATATACTTCATCTCAAACCGCGATTTGCTAACCATTCTTTATCCTGCGCAGGATACACCCTACTTAGTCTTGCGAAAATCTAAGGGGATATAAATGCCCCCTAAGTAGGAGGTGACCAGCTTTGGAAAACGCCCTTAAAAGGAACTAACTGGCCTTACCTTTTTATCACTTTTGCACATATGGCGGTTTCGACACACTTTTGCTATAATGTCTTGCCGTCTAATCGGAAAAGCTAAAAAATGGAGTAATGGCTATGGCCCCACGCGTGCTCCAGTCCGGCACCATCTCGTTTGGCCTCGTTAATATTCCGATCAAGCTCTATACTGCAGCCAGCTCACAGAACATTTCGTTCCATTTGATGCACGCGAAGTGCGGAAATCGCATCAAACAGCAGCAGGTCTGCCCGGTCTGCAATGTCGTGTTGACACGGGACGATTTGGTGCGGGGGTATGAGCTCGCAAAAAATCAGTATGTGCAGTTCAGTGAGGCCGAATTGGAAGCACTCGAGCAGACCGCGTCCCAAAGCATTGATATTCTGGAATTCGTGCCTCTCCCAAAAGTCGACCCTATTTATTTCGAGAAAACGTATTATTTGGGACCTGACAAAGGGGGAGAGAAGCCCTATCGCCTGCTGACCGAGGCCATGGCCAAATCGAACCGCGTAGCCCTTGCCAAATTCGTGATGCGGGGCAAAGAAAATCTGGTCCTTATCCGCCCGTCTCAGGAAGGACTCATGCTCCACCTGATGTATTTTTCAGATGAAATCAGAAGCTTTGCGGAAATTGATAAGGGGTCTGCCGTCGTAAAAGAAAATGAACTTGGTCTCGCAACCCGCCTTATCGACGAATTGTCGACCGAGGAGTTTATGCCCGAGCAGTACCACGATGACTACAGAGGCCGGGTCATGGAGGTTGTCACTCAAAAGGCCGCCGGTCAAGAGATCAACGTCACCGAAACCCTAAAGCAGCCTGCCGAAGTCGTGGATCTCATGGAGGCGCTCAAGGCCAGCCTCGCAAGAGGCCCAGGCAAGGAAAAGAAGCCCGCTGCGCGGGCACGGCGCCTTGAGGAGCCCTCCGCGCCTCGAAAGGCTAACGCGTTGAAGAAATGAGGACCTCCTTCACCACCGGAGAGG
>JBBRRL010000115.1:0-6897 GCA_038200775.1 Nitrospirales bacterium | reverse complement strand
GTTGTCGGCTGAACGATTACGGGTGCGAAGCCACGGCTTTATGCAAAATTTATAGAATGCGCCTGGTTTGCCAATCGCATTCTTATGCGACTCATTGCTATTGACAGTATGAACCACCAAAGGAAGACCACATGGGAATAAAACAGATGGCTTGGCTGTTTAGAGTCTATTAAAACCGTTCCTAAAGCAGCCAAATGAAGGGGGGTGAGCTGGCGCAGAAACCACGACGAATGTCTTGATGACTTCTTCAGGGAAGGAGAATCAATGCTTCATGCCGGGGGGCATTGTGAACGAGGAGGAAACGATCATGAGTGAGAAGAAAGACGCTCTCGACCGTCTCATGGCGGCCGAGGTGTCGCGACGAAACTTTATGAAGATGTCGGCTTTTGCCGGCATTGCAGCCTCAGTGGGAGGCGTGGTCACGCTGGACATCCTGTCGCCCTTCGACGCGTGGGGGCAAAGCAAAGCCGGGGTGAAGCCCTTCACCTTCGCGGTCATTGCCGACCAGCACACCATGGGGCCTCGAAACAACTACATGAAGTTGAGAGTTGAGCGAAGCGTTCAAGAGATTCTGAAACTTGATCCAAAACCCGATTTCATCATGGAAATGGGCGATATGGTGCATGACGGCTCGGACGAGCAGATGAAATTTTTCGATGACCTGATAGGACCTATCAAAGGTCAGATGAAATTCATTGCCGGAGAGCACGATTGGTACCTTGATATGGGTGAGTCGTATAGCAAGCACTATGGCAAGACCACCTACTCGTGGGATCAGAATGGGGTCCACTTCATCTCATTGATGACCGTCTTGCTCCGGGACTTCTGGAGCGCACGCGGACTCTCGCCGCAGGAGCGGATGGACATTGCTGGTACATTGAATGAGCCACTGCCGGGTCCTTTCCATGTGGGTGAGAAACAACTGACTTGGCTCCGCGATGATCTCAAGAAGGTAAAAAAGACAACGCCGATCATTATCTTCTCTCACTCGCCTCTCTATTATTACTATAAGCCGTGGAACTTCTGGACCGAGGATGCCCCGGAAGTGCATTTGTTGCTGGCGGGGTATGAGCAAGTGCAGGTCATCCATGGCCATGTCCACCACATTGTCAAGAACCAGATCGGGAACATTAAGTTCGCCAGCAGTCTCTCCACCGGATGGCCGCATCCCTATCCAACCAGCGGCCTTCCTGCCGGTTCGCCCATGATGCCCCGGGCAAATCCGGCGAACATCTTCGGCGGGCTTGGATGGGACGTTATGCAGGTCGGAGAAGCTGGGGGTGTAGACATAGCTTACCGGGAATGGTCCCGCGAGAAAGTTTGAAAGGGGAGACGGTATGAAAAGCCAACTAACGAAGGGCCGAGTTCTCTTTCTATTCGCCGGTGCGACGGTCTTGCTGGTCCCATTGCTGGTCAATGCGCAAAGGGCGATGGATACCCAAACGCTGCCCGGTCTCGCATCGGAGGTACAGCGGAAAGATGCTCAAAGCAGTGAAATCCTGGATCGGAACATGATCTTTATCGGAAGCAAAGAGCTCCAAGAGATGGTTGCCTTAGGAGACAAGCTCTGGCATGGCCGGGAATTGCCAATGAGCGGCAACGGACAGGCCTGCAACATGTGTCATGCGGATGGAGCCGTCACTCATCCTGAGACCTTTCCCAAGTATAAGCCTCAGCTTGGGCACGTTGCCACGGTGCAGGAAATGATGGGGTGGTGTATCGCCGTACCCAATCAGGGCAAGCCATTTCCGTTGGGAAGCAAGGAGATGAACGCACTGGAAGCTTATATGAATTGGAATAACCAAGGGCAGATCATGAAAATCGGCTCGGCGCCATCCGGCTCTTAGAGCGGCAAGGAATTCCATACCAGCAGGTTTGATGATCAGGCAGCAACCAGGAGGGCCACCAAATGAGAACTGGTATGTGTCATGACATGCTGGCTGCCGCCTCGGGAAAAGGGCGCGTCTTGGCGCGCCCAGGGTCGGTGGGCGTCAGGGGCAAAGGAATCTGTCTTGGCAGATTCCGGGGCTGGGTGGGTGCAATGGGAGAAGGGCCCGTCGTGGCGCGCCCAGGGTCGGCGGGCGTCAGGGGCAAAGGAATCTGTCTTGGCAGATTCCGGGGCTGGGTGGGTGTAATGGCCGTTGTGCTTGGCGTGACGGCCATCATCATAGGGATCACGGGGATCCAAGCCGCCGCCTTTCCCGGCGAGACGGCGCAGGAGATGATCAATCGGCATGGACCCCCCTCTCTGCCGACCTCTCTTCAGTCCCCTTCGGCCGCGGCGCTTCAGTCAGGGAAACCGAATGCGGTGCTGGTGGTCTGGTTCCAGGCCAGGGACTATCAGCCCCTGTCTTTACCCATGAAAATGGAGGGGAGGGTAGTGACCTCGTTTAGGTTTGATCGCGCGGCCGCATTGCGCAAAATTGCGGGTGGAGAGCAGGGAGTGGCGTGGACCGATGTACGGAGCGACTTTGAGAATCTCTTTACGTCGCTGTCCTCATCGCAATTCGAGGAGTTTCTCCGATTGGTGAAGAAAGACTGGACGATTGTCAAAAAGACGCCGCACACAGACCCACCGTATGATCTATACGAAGTAGTCTCGCGGGACGGAAAGCTGACCGCTGAATTCTCGTTTCGAACGCCAGGAGTTCCCTCGCCATCGGCAAGTGATCCGTATTACGGTGGCAAGTTCCCCGACGGAAATTTCTGGGTGAGAGTCCAGCGAACCGGCGCGTCATAAAGGAGCACGTCATGAACGCAGAACTGGGAGAATTGCGGAGCCGCATCAATGAAGCGGAGATCCGTTTCGACAAGATGCGCCGCCTCGTTGATGAGACGGGATATGACTGGGACATGATCGAACTAAAACGCATGCAGCGGGAGCTCGATGAGCTCATAAAGCGCTATGAAGAAAGAGTCGCGCAAAAAGTGGGCCGCGCGTACCGGTACACATCCGGCGATGTGCTTCCTCAGATCGGCACCCATTCTTTTACTCGGCCAGGTGCCGGCGATGACGATGAGCGGGGTCGGTAATTGTGCATCGAGACTCCGAAGTCCTTGGGACTTGAGAGGCCCATCCGCGGGATCAACCGGGGATGGGCTTTTTTTTGGTTTTGTTTTTGGTGGAAGAGGAGTAATTAACGGCACCTGACCCTACGTCTCACTAAAGGAGGCATCTATGAAGAAGAAACTACTCGTCTTGGCGACCCTTCTCGTGGGGCTGCATGCCGCTCCTCTATATGCGATCGATCTTAAAGTCGATGGCGACTTTCGTATTCGTGGGTTCTACAACAATAATCTTACCGATGCGAATAGTTCGATCAAAGACAGCAATGCGTTCAACTCTGAAAGATTCATCCTGAATTTTGTGGCGAAGAGTGCACCTGGCCCCGTCAACGTGGAAGGGGTCTTGACCACTGATCTCACGAGCTCCAATGGCACGGGTAATTCGAGGTTCGGGAATGTCGCGTTCGGTCCCAATAGCAGCGCGGCTGTGACATGCGGAGGTGGCACTCCTACCGGATGTACTCAGAACACATTCACGATTCTCCAAGCCTACCTAAAACTGAACACCCCGTTCGCAAGCTTTGCAGCCGGACGGCAGGTGTTTAAGTTAGGACATGGCTTGCTGGTCGCGGATGCCGTCGATGCCTTTGTCTTGGACGTGCCGATTGGCATTGCCAAATTGACCTTTGCAGATCTCAAGATTTTTGACTCGACTAGGGCGGCGAATTCGGGAGGGGTGTTCATCGGCAACGGCACGGCCGGGCTTCCCGGCGGCGATACCGATCTGTATGTGGCGAATCTTGGCGTGAGACCGAACCCGGACACCAAGGCCGATCTTTTTGTCGGGTATTACAAAGACCGGGGGCCGAGCTTTATTACGCAGCCCAATCCTGCGTTGGCGGCGTATGGGGACACTGCCAATGCTGAAGCGACCATCTTTGGCGCGTCCGGAGAGGCGAAGGTAGGGATCATTCATGGAATTTTTGAAGCGGATCTGATCCGCGGCGTGGTGAAGGATCCGGTAACTCGCGGCGCGCTCCTGCAAGGGCATAACATTTATCTTGGTGGGGACGTGACGCTCGCCTTTGTGAATCTGGGTGTTTCACTTGTGCACGCCTCCGGGCAGGATGCCGGCGATCTTTCCAGCGGCAAGCGGACCAATATCAACGGCATTAACGGAGATTTTCCGCTCGGTATTATCGTCACCAATGTAGGGGCGCGTTCACCGGCGCCGGTCGATGGAACGTGCCCGAGCTTTAGCGGAGGCGGACTGGGCGGGCGGCCTGGGTGCTTCGCGGGATCCGGATTGAACACCATCAAAGTTGCAGCGATCATCAGCCCGCCCTCGACTCCGAAGCTCGGCTTTGAGGTCGATGTGCTTTATAACAAGTCGGCACGCGATCGGCCGATTCAAACTGCGCCCGGTAGTTCAGGTTTTATAAAAGGCGGCGATGTGATCGGCACGGAGTTGGATCTGTTTCTCCGCTACGCCATCACCAAAGAGCTGAGTTTTACGGCCGGATTGGGCATGCTGTTTCCCGGGAACTGGTTTGAGGCGCCAACCGCAGCAACAAGAGGCTCTGGTTCAGCGGATTGTACCGCTGGAACGGGGGTGCTGTGCGGCAATCCCACTACCCAGGACGCCAACCGGCTGGTCGTTGGAGTTTTAGAAATGCGCTATCAGTTCTAAGATGAGGCCAGACTTTCGTCTCGGTAGCGAGTGATGAAGCGCCAGGATGGTACCGAATCCCTCGCTTGAGCGCTTCCGGAGGAGGCGGACCGCCTTGGTCCAAAAACAGCCGGTCGTTTGGGGTCAAATCATCTGAAGGGGGCCTGTGTGCATAGCAGCCCTCCTGACCTTCGGAGATTGAATGTAGGAGAACAGCTCCTATTCAGACCTCAAGACGGCCGGCCCCTTCGCTGCCTTCTTGATCCTCTTGATAGAGCCGTTTCCTCGAGTTACCTCTTCTAACCATGTCCGTATGGAGGCTCCCCATGAGAAACTTCAGGATGGGTATTTCAGGACGTAAGCCGCTGGCAACCGCCATGAGGCAGAGGCTTGCACTGCTAGCCCTCTTTTGTGCCTTGGCGGTCACAGCCGACGTGGCTGTTGCGGCCGACCCGCCGCCGTCACAAACTCTATTCGGAGAAGGATACGGCCGTCTCTACCAGCAGGACCAGCAAATGATGCATGAGATGATGGAGACCCTCCAGGACATGATGGCAATGATGAAAGGCATGGCTCAAGGCGCCGACAAGGAGAAGGTCACCCAGCGGATGGAACGCCTCGACGCTCTCATGAAGGAGCATGCGAAGCGGCCCTCACAAGCCTTGTTCCAAGAGGGATACGCCCGTCTTTACCAGAGGGATCGAGAGATGATGCACGAAATGATGGAGATGCAGAATGAGATGATGGGCATGATGAAGGGAATGGTCCAAGATCCTGGAATGAAAGGATCGATAAGCAAACGCATGGACCGCATGGACACAATGATGAAAGAGCACGCCGACGCCCCGCTCAAGGCCCTGTTTGGAGGATATCCGTATCAACAACGATGAGAGAACAGCGTCATGGCAGATCGCATTGCCTGTGAGGTCTGCTATCCCCAGGTGAATGATACTGATACAATCGACCGTAATGAAGGGTAGGCACGCCATGTCATTTCGGGGTACGTCACCCGTGGCAACTTTTTACATCGCGGCGGTTGGATTTTTTGTGTCGATGGTGTCGTTTGGGTCAGGATGCGCATGGATCGGCAGTGCATCCGCGACGGTCTACGAAGATGCGAGGGTACGGGTCGCCCGTGAAGCCGATCCGTCCTTAACGTCCGAAGGATCAGCAAAAAACGACCACCCCGCCACCTTCGAGACGGCACAAATAGCCATACTCCTCCAAGGGCTAGAAGTGGAACAGCAGCCCGGTCTATTGAAATCTCTCATTTCCGGGCCTACCCGCGAGCCGGTCTTCAATGAGTCAGATATCAGCGCGTTGGCACCCCATTTTAAAGAAGCGCTTGCCAGGGCCTCCCCGGAAGAACGAGTCTCATTCGTGCTGAGAAATGCAGAGAGATCGGAAGTGACGTCAGGCAAGGTATGGGTGCGCGCAGGGAAATTGCATTTCCTATTGGACCGTTACCGAGCGCCGGAAAGCGGCCAGCAGTCCAGGATTCCGACTCCATACCAGTCCTCGTTCAACAGAGGCCAAGCGGCGTCTCAACGAGTACAGCCAGATTATGT
The DNA here is from genome assembly GCA_038200775.1 of Nitrospirales bacterium. Taxonomy (GTDB): domain Bacteria; phylum Nitrospirota; class Nitrospiria; order Nitrospirales; family NS-4; genus NS-11. The sequence goes on along the minus strand of JBBRRL010000115.1, from coordinate 654 downwards.
CATGTCGTTTTCTCCCAGTCGTTTTCTGGTGAAGCAAGACCCTGGAATAGCGGCAAAGCTATTGGCATCTCCGGAGACTGAAGTTGTGGTCGACCATCAGAGATTTTTTGCGGATGCGCGCCAAGCGCCTCAAAGAGCGTTCACGGCGGCCGCGGACGAGCGCCGGGGGACGGTTGGCTCAGAAACGTCTAATTTCACACAGCAAGATTCTCAGGCCAATGTGCGAGCCTTGACGGAGCGTATCAAAACGCTCGAGACCCAGGTCACTGACCTGGTTGAAATCGTGAAAAAGCTGACCATTTCGCTGGAAGACTCCAGAAAGTCGCTGGCCGCAAAAGATGAACAAATCCAGATGCTCCTCAGAGGCAACTCTCAGAAACCAAAATCATCATCAAAGGGAAAATCCGGGGATCGGGATAAATCGCCCGTTCCTTAATCGTCCCTGCGGATCGAAAGATGCATGGGCAAAGAGGCTGTGGAAGGGGTCGAAATGACTCCAGGGCAGGGGAAATGAGCTCGTCTTGGCGAGCTATGGGGCGGGCTGGGTGCAATGCTAGGTGCAATGGCGAGCTCGGCGTGGCAAGGGTGAGATGGTCGAGCAAGCTTTGTTTGGTGGGCGGGTGCAGGGGCAAAGGAATCTGCCCTGGCAGATTC
>JBBRRL010000114.1:0-6902 GCA_038200775.1 Nitrospirales bacterium | reverse complement strand
CGTCAGTAAAGTACACCCAGGTTGCCACCCGCGAACGTTTAAACGTGTGGCGTGGAGGACCTGCATGGCTGATGACTTCCCCTTTCGTCATGCCTGTCGAAAGCATACGCATCACTTCAAAGGACATGTCACGACCGCCGTCCTTGGCCCTGCCCTCAGAAGGCTTCGCGTACATCCGGCGCTCGCTTTTGGCGTCCGCATGACCCACGGTAAATAACGAGACACTGATCGCTATGACGAAGATTATAAGCACTTTCATCACGAACCTCCCTGGTGAATTAGGACAACCACGAACCATTGGTTTCGACTTTCCTGCGGGCTCTACAGCCATTGACAGACATACAAAAGCCGTGCCCGTGACGAATTCAGCCAAACAGAAGGATTGGAGCGGTTATTAGTGCGGCGTCCTAAAGCACTTCCCGAATTACCATGAACATGGGTTCACTGGGTCGAATGCTCAATCTCTCTTCAGGAACCATCGCCCCCAGGCAGGGAGTGTCCAACGAGCGGATATACGTTGCCGGCTAGGACGCACGCCAATGAGGAGTGGCAAAATCCAGGAACCAGATTCACAGATAGGGAAGCTAATAACAGGAAATCGCGCGTGACCCTGCTATTTCTCTAATGCTTCGCACTCACCGAGCGGGAAGAAGCGACTCGCACGACCTAAATCCAATCCCAAGTGATCTCAAGATGAGGTATTTGCGATCGAAGCGGTTCGTGGTTCGCAAAATGCTTTTAAAGGCCAGCAGCGGGACCCGTCCCCAACAGGGGAAATGGAACAGGGACAACGGATAATCGGTCCCAAATAGCAACCGATCGGACAGCTCGGGATGGTGGCGCAGGCGTAACAACATGCCGAACCTGTTAGGAAGGGTCAGGGCGGAGAGATCTGTATAAAAGCGCGGATAATGGCGGGCGAGTTTCAAAAAGACCGGATAGAATTTCTCATAAAAGAACAGGCCTTGACTGCACCCGTGAGCAGCAATCACCGTCACCCCTTCATCCAACGCGGCTTGCAAACGAGTCGGGTCTCCCACCGATTGGTCGCTTCCCCTAAGGCTGAACTCGTGTCCGACATGGCTCAGTAGGGGAATCCGATACCGCGCCATGGCTCTGTAAAACGGAAGGAACATTCGGTCACTGGGATCAAACCCTTGGACATTCGGCAGAACTTTAACTAATGCGGCGCCGGCCTCCATGCAACGGTCCAACTCCTCTATCGCATCGCGCCGTCGTGGATTAATCGAGACGCCGGGCAGAAACTCGTTCGGATAGCGCCCAGCTGTGCCCAACACGTAATCGTTACTGATCAAGAAATCCGTCTTGCCCAGTCCAGCTCTCCCCCTCGGCTATAGACCCCATCCATTCCCAGCAGAATCGCTTTGCCAATGTATTGTGAGCGCGCGAGCTCAGCCCGGAGCTGGTCCACGTATTTCTGGTTGGAGCTGTTTGGGTTCGCCACCTTCAGATCATGTTTCCACATCAGAAAACGAAACAACGGACTGTGAAGCATTCGGCGGGAGATGTGGCAGCCGTTACGGCCATCTGGGAAGGCGGCTAAGTGAACGTGGCAGTCTATAATTTTCGGCGGCCCCGCAGCGATGCGCACCGGATCAATGGTGGGGCGGTCCAATACTGATCGGGCTGTCATGGCTCCGGCATCTCTGTGGCTTTCCGCAGCCAACGATACGTGCGGCCGAGCAGTCGGGCCGCCTGGGTCTTATTGCCACCGTTTTCTTTAATGGCGCGGCGAATGAGGCTCCACTCGATCCTCTCGATGAATCCGGTCAGACCTTTGCCGGACTGGAGCGCATCAGTCACCAGAGGCCAGTCCAGGCGTTCAACGATGTCCTCGAGCCCCGCCCCGGATATTGGCGCCTGAGCTTCGCGCAGATTTGACGGCAAATATTCCGGACCGAGCATTGTCAACTTTGACGGAGCCAGAGTAATCGCTCGCACGAGCGCATTTTCAAGTTCCCTGATGTTCCCTGGCCACGGATATTTCATCATGATGTGCATGGCGTCGGCGTGCAATCCTCGCACATGCTTTTTTTGAGCGGCGGCATGCCGTGCAATGATTTGTTCAGAGATGAGGGGATATCCTCGATCCGTTCACGCAGTGGCGGCAAGCGAATTGGGAACACATGCAGCCTATAGAATAAGTCTTGTCGGAATTTGCGATCAGCAACGAGCCCGGGCAAATCCTGATTCGTAGCGGCGATAATGCGGACGTCTACCTTGATGTCCTGCTGTCCGCCTACACGTTGAAACTCTCGTTCTTGCAAAACGCGCAGAAGCTTAATCTGCATCGCTGTAGAGATCTCCCCGACCTCGTCCAAGAAGAGCGTCCCGCCATCCGCCTGTTCGAATTTACCTTTTTTTTGCGCTACCGCTCCGGAAAAGGCGCCACGCTCATGCCCGAACAGCTCCGATTCCAGGAGCGTTTCCGCCAGCGCTCCGCAGTTGACTGCAAGAAATCGACCCTCACGGCGTGGGCTCAACTGATGAATAAGCCGTGAGGTCTGCTCCTTGCCCGTGCCCGTCTCCCCTGTCAGCAACACCGTGGCATCGGTATGCGCCACCGTGCGCGCCAGACCGAGCAGATCCTGGAAGGCACGGCTTTTACCGATCATGCCGCCGCTTTCCGAGCGGCCATAGAGTTCGTCGCGCAGATGCGCATTTTCTTCGAGGAGGGCCCGGTTACGGATAAAGATACCCAGGGTTCGGCGTTGGGTGCTTTGGAGCCCCCCGAGATGCTCGAACAACCGCTGGGACATTGCCTGTTTTGGATCATGGTCAAGAGGACGCTCCGCTCGCTCATCCCAGCAAAATCGATACCGCGTATATGGCGCGTCGAACAAGGCGCCTTCCCGCAAAACGAACTCAAGTGAGCCGTTGCGCAGCACTCCGCCGTTCTCGATTCTCAGAGCGCTGCCCTGCATATTTGGCATTTCTGGGCGATCTGAGGCTAACGCCCGACCTTGTTGCCAGCCCTCGACGGTCTCCGCACCCAGCAAGTGTGATCGGGCGATAGCGACAGCCACACCCGTCGCACACTCTTTGATGGCCCATAAACCGCCGCTTTTCTGTGTCTTTGCCTGGTCAAGGACGTACCGGCCACCAAATTCGGCAATAACCGTGGAAAGTTTTTGCTGAGAATATTCCTCTTCACAGGATACTTTTTCGACGAACGGATAGAGCTTGGAGAACCCTTCTATGTTGCCCTTTACGAGAAGACTCGTACCGATCGCAGGCTCTACGCATGGCAAGAAGCGGACAAGGATATACAGAGTCCTGATCTCATCTGCGCGCGCAAACGCTTGCATCTCTAAGTAGTTGCTATAAGCAGTGCCCCAGAGCTTGGAGCATCGGACAACGGCGGTCACATCGTCGAGGTATCGGGCGATTGTCTCGATCAGCGCCGGTTGCCGTCCCTCGGTGCACGCAAAAAACGCAAGCGCGGCACGGTAGGTGATATCCTTGCTGCCGCTGGCGACCTCGCTGCGTTCTATAAGCTCACGGAGGACGGCATATGGAACCCAATTGTTGGGATCGAGGAGAAAACCTTTCGGATCCTGGATATGATCAAAGCCCTCTGCGACCCCTATGATGCGCTGATAATCCACCTCTGCCGTGGCCGGCTGGAGGCCATCCAGAAACCGAATAATCATGCTTGTCAAGAAACAGGTAGCCCACGGGTCCTCTACCTCCGTGACCTTCCCATCTGCGACAGACGCGGATGCATTCTGTTTAGACTTCAACGGCGTTGGCATGGCTGAGAGCGGGGTGGCCTTACTCGATGGCATCAGTCGCGGTCCAGACCATAGTCCTTCACCTTCGTCAGCAATGTCTTATAGCTGACCTGCAGAATTTCAGCGGCTCGCGATTTGTTTCCCCCCGTCTCTCCCAGCACCCGCTCAATAAGCTTGGTTTCCGCGGCGCGCGATGCGGCACTGCTAACCGCCTGAAGTCCGGCGTTTATGGGGGGTTCCTCAACGCCCAGAGACGTCGCCAAAGTCACCCCTAGGTGCTCGGGCTTGACAATGCGGCCATCGCACAGGATCACGGCTCGCTCGATACAGTTTTGCAGTTCGCGCACATTTCCCGTCCAGGGTAGCCGCGTCATGAGCGCCAGTGCTTCCGGCGAGACGCTCTTGACATCCTTCTTCAGCTCGCGGGCATACACGCCGAGCAAGTGCTCAACTAACAAGGGAATATCGTCCCGACGGTCGCGCAGTGGAGGCATCACGATTGGAAACACATTCAGCCGGTAAAACAGATCCGCGCGGAATGCTTGCGTCGCCACCCCCACTTCCAAATCCTTGTTTGTCGCCGCAATCAGGCGCACATCGGCCTTTACTTTCGTGGTGCCTCCGACGCGCATAAAGCGATCCCCTTCGAGGACGCGAAGGACTTTGCCCTGCAAGCCTAGTTCCATGTCGCCGATTTCGTCCAGAAAGATCGTGCCTTCGTCGGCAAGCTCGAACTTTCCGATCCTTCGGGCTGTCGCCCCTGTGAACGCGCCCCTCTCGTGACCGAAGAGTTCACTCTCCAAAAGATCCTTCGGGATCGCCGCGCAATTGATGGCGATGAAGGGGCTGTTCTTTCTCGGGCTCAGATCGTGAATCAACCTTGCGAACAACTCTTTGCCCGTACCGCTTTCACCACGAAGCAGGACGGTGGTCGTTCCCGCTGCCACTTTTCTAGCCTTCTCCTGGGCTTCCATAAGAGCGCGGCTCTGACCGATGAGCTTAGCTTCTCGCCTTTGAAGTAACTGTTCTTTTAGAAGGAGATTCTCCGTGACAAGCTGGCGCGTCTCAAGCGCCTTGCCGATGGTCAACAATAAATGTTCCGGATCGACAGGTTTCTGGAGAAAGTCGAACGCGCCTTCCTTCACCGCCTTCACGGCCGTCTCGATGGTCCCATGGGCCGTCATCATGACCACCGGAATCATCGGGTTTTCGTCTTTGACAGCCTGCAGCACCTCCAATCCCGATTTTTCAGGAAGTTTCAAATCCGTCAGGACCAGGTCAACCTTGTTCTGGCGAAACGAATCCAGGCCAGTCTCAGCGTCCGGGGCCAGGATCACCTGGTGTCCCTCGATCTCCATATGCCGCGCGAGAATCTTCGCCATTCGCTCATTGTCTTCGATCAGTAAAATAACGCTCACGGTTGCTCTCCAATCGGCAAATGAACACGGAACGTTGTGCCCTCGCCTTCCCGGCTTTCGACATCAATCCCTCCGTTATGTAACAGGATGATCTTATGCACCAATGCCAGACCGAGTCCCGTGCCCTTGGCTTTCGTTGTGTAAAACGGAAGAAAAATCTTCTCGAGGCGATCACCTGGAATTCCTGAGCCGGTGTCACTGATTCGCAATTCTAATTCGCGGCGGCGGCTGTGGGAGTGCGTCACTACCGTCCCAATCCGAAGTTCGCCACCCTTAGGCATCGCTTCAATTGCATTCTGCACCAGATTGCTCAAGGCCTGCCGCATCAGGACTTCATCCATCGAGATGTGTCCGATGTCAGCCGCACAGCTGATTTTCACATGATGGGACTCCGTGGCGCTTTGGGCCCATGCCTGCTCGACGACGCGTTTCAGCCATTGCTCAACGCCTACGGATTGGAGATCGAGTTCGGTCTGTTTTGCAAAATTTAGAAACTGCGTGATCAGATGATCCATATCGGAAATGACAAGGAGAATGGCGCTGAGGCTCTCCTGGGATGGGTCATTCGCGGGAATCTGTCGGGCAGCCAATTTGGCCGCTCCCAGGATCGTCCCCATAAAATTTCGAAACTCGTGCGCGATGCCGGCGGACATTTCCCCTAAGACCGTCATGCGCTCGCGTAACTCAACCTGGGCCTGAAGTTCTTTGACTTCCGTGAGATCCGTAAAAACAAACGTCGTCCCGATCAGCCGCCCGGCGCTATCCTTCAATAATGAAGTGCTGACTCCCAACCAAATTCGCCGGCCATCGGGCAACTCTAATTTAAACTGCTCGCGCGTGATAATTTCTCCATGGTGGTGAGCGCGGTCTAACAGGCCCCTGACTTTGCTGTGAGGCCCGAAGACGTCGGCGCAAGTCTTTCCGATCGCAGTCTCCCGCTGGATTCGCAAAATTCGCCCGGCCGCCTCGTTAAAGGTCGTGACGACTGAGTCTTCATTGAAAGTGATGACACCGCTGGCCACGCTTCGCAGGATGTTCTCATTGTAACTTTCAATTTCCTGCGTGCGGGCCTCCGCTTCCGAGCGCAACCTCACCAGTTCATGTTCGTTCTCGCGCAGGCGATTCACCACGTCACGGAAGGCGTCGATCACGACACCGGTACGGTCGTGCTCGATGGTCACCGTTGGACTCGACGGCGTTTCCTCCTCGCCGCCCTGGCTCACGTTGACGAATCTAGACAGGACCCAGTAGAGGGGAAGAAGAAGCAGCAACGCCCCCAACACCTTCATGAGAACACTGGCGGTGGGTTGGATACTGGCGAGTCCGCGTGGGTCGACCACCCGTTGCACGAGAAGGAGTTCAAAGGCGAGGGTCACGAGAAATAGTACGAACAGGATCGTCCACCCTACCATGATCGGCCGTAGACGGTGCCCAACCATATTCACCCGCCTCCGCTGAGAATGTTTCGATACCAGGCTAGAATCTCCTGACCGTAAAAAATCGCGACGACTGCGCCGAGCGCGAGAAAGGGGCCAAACGGCAGCGGCTTGGATAGGTACGCCCCCCGTTTAATCGCCTGCGCCCCGAGTAATGTGATCCCGACAACAGATCCCAGCACGCTGCCAAGGAAGATGGTAAGAACGGCCGGGACCCATCCAAGAAATGCTCCGATCATGGCCAGAAGTTTAATATCACCCCCGCCCATTCCTTCCTTGCCAAACAGATGTGG
>JBBRRL010000113.1:0-6938 GCA_038200775.1 Nitrospirales bacterium | reverse complement strand
CCATGCCGTCCAATTTCGGCATCATGATGTCGAGAAATACTAATCCCGGCGGATTTTGTTGTACGGCTTGGAGCGCCTGCTCTCCATTACAAGCGACCTGGACGTCGAGGCCCATTGTCTCCAGGCGATCAGCGAGCAGCCGGGCAATGTCGGGTTCGTCATCAACAACCAGAACTGGCATTCCCATAAGATCCTTTCATGCCGGCAGGCACATGGCCGGCAACAAGATACGTGGGTGTACCAAGTCCCGTCAGGTTTGTCTGTCAGGGAAACCCTGACAGGGTTGGTACTATGGATGAAACGCAAAGGGAATGCCGCGGGTCAGGACAGGTAGAAAATTGAGACTTTACCGAGAGTTACGCTTACCGAGGATCTTTACATTATTTTTAACTGTCGCCACGTACGTATCGTCTTAGATACTTATGATCTCGAAAAGATACGGTCATTCCATCACGTTCAGAACGAAGCCGGTCAGGGGTTTCGGATAGAAATACGTGGATTTGTGCGGCATGCGGTCGCCGTTTCGGGCCACCTCTTTGACCTCTGAAATTTTCGGCGGATTCAACAGAACCGCTATTTCCGCGTCTCCCTGCACGACGGCGGCCAAGACTTCCTCTTCGTCCTTTAAGTAATTCAGCCGCTCTTCGTCGGCAGGCGTCATGTTCATCGCCTCTTGAAAGAGAAATCGCTGAAGGATCGACACATCGAGATGGTCGCGCGCCGTTGCGCTGAGTTTCGCCTCGGCGGCGGCATTGAGCGTCAGCAAATCGTAACGCGTTTCCCCTCGCACAACCAGACCCAGCGTATGGGCGCTGGTCGACTGGGCGGCATGCAGTGCCGTCAAAAATCGCTCCCGCACGCCCGGTTCCGTATCTTTCGTGAAAGGGAAGGTCTGCAAGGCGAAGTTTTGCCCTACCCGCTTTCGAAATTCTTGAAGATCAAACGTCACCGGAGCGGGAATCAGACGATGCGTAGGTAGTATCGTCAGGCCGGCGTCTTCAAGATTGGAGAAATACATCATCACATAGTCCGACGGCAACTCGCCGGCAAATCCCGGCCGCAATTCGCGCTGGGCGTTTCGATAGCGGAGAGCGGATTCATAGCGATGGTGTCCATCCGCGATAAAGAGCGGCAGCGGCGCCATGAGCGCGACCAACTGTGCAACCGTCGGCTCGTCTGTAATCCCCCAAAATCGATGCCGGGCGCCTGTGGCGTCCGTCATTTCAAAACGGGGGCTGTCCTTGTCCGCTGCTTTCTCGAGTAGCTCAATAGCCTCGCCGCTTGGGTCTGAATACAATGAGAAGATGGGGCTGAAGTTGCCCCGCGAGCTTTCCAGCAACTGGTATCGATCCGACTTCGCCGCGGCGCGAGTATTTTCATGAGGAAAGATACGGCCCGTTCCGAACTCCTCGAGCTTCACGAGTGACAGGAATCCGCGCATGGTGCGCTCTTCTCCTAATCGCAATTGGTATTGGATCGTGTACAGGTAGACCGCGGGCACATCATCACGTCGAAGATGCCCGCTACTGAGCCATTCGGTTAAAAATCGCTTCGCGCGAGAGTATCGATTCTCCGCGGCCCCGTCTCCAGGTTGATCCTGACCCAACTCCACGCGGATGACGTTGGAGGGATGCCTCGCATAGAGGAGGGCTTGTTCGGAGGCATCTATGACATCGTACGGAGGCGCGACGACCTTCGCGATATCCCCAATCTTGGACTCATCATACAGAACACCGCGAAAGGCACGGATCTCAGCCATTTTTTCCTTTATTCATGCCCTCTCCCTTGAAAGGGAGAGGCTGGGGGTGAGGACGACTCCAATGCACCGTCTATTCTCATCGGACAGTTTACCGGAGCGACGCGGAACGTCCTAGGAGAATTACAGAGATGACACAATATTAATAATACCGGTCGACTTCAAATCGATAAAGGTCTACGGTTTCATGCTCTTCGATGTCACCTTTGGCTCGCGCGATCGCAATCTGCTCTTCCACGGATGTGATCTGCTCAATCCCGGGCAGGAGTAACCCCCGCCGCTTGCCGTTTCGCACCACCACACCATAGCGTGTGGGGTCAAGGTCACCGACTCCTCCGACGGGCTCCATGGACTTCAGGATATCAACGGAGATGGAAAGATCCGGCAATTCATCCGCGCATACCGGCGCAAACCTGGGATCTCGAAACGCAGCGGAAATCGCATTTTCAATAATCTCGACGGCCGTGTCTCTGTACGTGGGCTCAAGGCTCCCGATGCATCCACGAAGTTCGTGATGTATTCGGACCGTAACAAAAACTGCTGCTCTTCGCCGCAGCATCTCGCATTGTTCATAGATACTCTCCATCGGGATCAGCACTTGACCCGTCTCCAGGTAGCACCTGATGGCGTCACGTGCTAGGCATACGACGGGGTGAGGATGCGATGGAGGGACCTTAGTGGTCGCGGGTCACCATATACTCGGCCAGAACGTGCAAAGCCCGCTTGTGAACCGAATCCTCGAAAGCTTCCAGATAGACCTTCGCATCCTCGACATAACGGCGGGCCATGGCGTGCGCATAGTCGATCGAGCCATAACGCTCCATTAGCGCGATGATCCAACCAAAGTGGCTTTCGATGTCATCATCGGTTTTCATGATCTCGGCGAGCCGTTGGCGCTCCGGCTCAGTGCACCACTGCTTGACATGGAGTAACGGCAGTGTGATGTTGCCTTCTCCGAGGTCCTTGCCCAACAATTTCCCCAACACATCGCCTTGCGCGACGTAATCGAGGGCGTCATCAGCAACCTGAAAGGCCACCCCTAGGGACTGTCCGAATTGAAACATGGCGTCTCGCTGGGCGATCCCCGAGCCTGCCAGGACCGCCCCCATCCGGCATGCCGCCGCGATCAGCGCCCCGGTCTTATACTCCGCGATTTTCACATAGTCCTGCTCAGCATGGACGTCTTGGTCCTTATAGGAGAGCTGCATCAACTCGCCCTCGGCCATCTTTCGGCAGGCAACTGACAAGCATTCATTGACGTCCTGATTTTGAAAACCGACAATGTGGCAGATGGCTTTTGAGTACAGATAATCACCGACTAGAATCGATACCTGATTACCCCACAGACCGCGTGCCGTCGTCTTTCCACGCCGAAGATCCGCATGGTCCACCACATCGTCATGAAGCAACGTCGCGGTGTGGATGTACTCGATCAGGCTTGCCAGCAATATGTCACGGGACCCGGTGTATCCGGCGACACGGGCACATAAAATGAGCAAGAGTGGACGGATCCGTTTCCCCCCGCTGTTGAGAATATGAGCGGAGACAATATTGACCAATGCCACCTTGGAATCAAGATTTTGGCGGATCTGATCTTCGACCGCCTCAAGTTCGGGGCGATAGGATTCCCAAACTTTGCTCATCCCCTCGATTGCGCACGTTTGCGGGCTGTTCGGCATGGCCGGATACTAAGGGCAGCTTCGAGGGATTGTCAAGATAATAGCCGTGCTGTTTGTTACTGATGTGCAGGCATCAAACAACTTACGAAAGGAGCCTCCAAATCCCACTTAAGAGCCTGATCACCCTCGGATTTTTGCCATTCCCGTGCGCGCAATCCCTTGACACATTTGATTCCTCTCAAGTAGGATAATGACCACCCGTTGCTCTTGCCAATCCAGAGCATTTCATTCACAAAGAGTACACGAATGGCTATACCAGGGCTGCCTCCCAAGCAAGGCCTTTACGATCCCGCTTTTGAAAAGGATGGTTGCGGGATCGGGTTTGTGGCTAACATCAACGGCGCGAAATCACATGATATTGTTCGCAAGGGATTGGATGTCCTGGACCACCTGTTTCACCGCGGCGCCCAGGGCGCGGACCCCTGCACCGGCGATGGCGCCGGCATCCTCCTGCAAGTTCCCCATGAGTTTCTCAAGCAGGCGGCGGCCGACGTCCGCGTCAAGCTTCCGGGCCCTGGTGAATACGGCGTTGGAATGGTCTTTCTTCCTCGGATTGAAGCTCATCGGATCGCGTGTGAGCAGCTGTTCGAGCGTATTATCGCCGAAGAAGCCGTCAGGTGCTTCGGGTGGCGAAGCGTCCCCGTCGATAGCAATGCGATCGGGGAGCAAGCCCGGACGACGGAGCCCGTCATCCGTCAGATCTTCCTCGCCCGCGATCAGTTGGATGAAGGTCAGTTCGAACGTAAGCTGTACATCATCCGGAAGAGGGTCGAGAAGGCCGTGCGGGAATCCGATATCGAAGAGCGACAATACTTTTACGTTCCCAGTCTCTCGGCCAATACGATCGTCTATAAAGGGCTGCTGCTTCCCTACCAGATGGGTCCTTATTACAAGGACTTAAACGAATCCAGCGTGATCAGCGCCCTGGCGTTGGTGCATTCACGGTTCAGCACGAACACCTTTCCAACATGGCCGTTGGCGCATCCGTATCGTTACATTTGCCACAACGGGGAGATTAATACGCTCCAGGGCAACGTCAACTGGATGCGTGCCCGGCAAGGCCGGCTGCAGTCAGAGCTCTTCGGCGCGGATATTCCGAAGCTCTTCCCGATTGTGTATAGCCACCAGAGTGACTCGGCCTGCCTTGATAACGCGCTCGAATTCCTTGTCATGGGAGGCCGGTCGCTCCCTCATGCCATGATGATGCTGATTCCCGAGCCCTGGGTCGGGAATCCGCAGATGGATCTCGATCGCCGCGGCTTCTACGAATATCACGCCGCCATGATGGAGCCGTGGGACGGTCCGGCAGCGGTGTGCTTTACCGATGGGAAACTCATTGGAGCCACGCTGGATCGAAACGGCCTTCGGCCGTGCCGGTTCCAAGTGACCACTGACGGCCTTGTTGTGCTCGCGTCCGAGGCGGGAGTCCTTCCCGCAGATCCCAAGGACATCCGTCTCAAGGGCCGCCTGCAACCAGGGCGGATGTTCCTCGTGGACACGGCCCAAGGCCGCCTGATCGACGACGAGGAGATCAAAGCGGAGATCGTCGGGCGCAAGCCTTACCGCTCCTGGGTCACCCAATACCGGATCTCCCTTGATGAGCTCCCCGAGCCGTTGAATGTTCCGCAACCGGACCACCCGACGATCAGGCAACGTCAGCAAGCTTTCGGGTACACCGTGGAAGAGCTAAAAATGGTGCTCACCCCCATGGTGGTTGCGGGTGAGGAGCCGGTCTCCTCCATGGGAACTGACACCCCTCTCGCGGTGCTGTCCGAGCGACATGACGAGTTGTTTGCGCAGGTCACCAATCCTCCCATCGATCCTATCCGCGAACAACTCGTCATGTCGCTCGTGACAAACATCGGCCCCAAACCGAATGTCATGGAAGAGGCGCCCGAATCCTGCCGCCGCATCAAAGTTCAGCAACCGATCCTGACGAACGCCGAGCTCGAGAAAATCCGCGTTATCGCCGATCCTCATTTCAAGAGCAAGACTTTGCGGATGCTGTTTCGCGTGGCTGAGGGACCGGAAGGCCTGAGAGCCGCCGTCGACGGTTTGTGTCTGCAGGCGTCGATGGCCATCACAGACGGCTATAAATTCTTGATTCTGTCCGACCGTGGCGTCAATGAAGAATACGCGCCCATCCCAAGTCTGCTAGGCGTCTCGGCGGTACACCATCATCTGATCCGCGAGTGTACCCGCACCGAAGTCGGGCTCATTCTTGAAACCGGAGAGCCGCGCGATGTGCATCACTTCGCCTGCCTCATCGGCTATGGGGCAGGGACTATTAACCCCTACCTGGTCTTTGAGACGCTTGTGGATATGGAGCGCGACGGCTACCTGCCGGAGGGCATCGACGCCGTCACCGCGGCATCAAAGTTTGTTAAGGCGATCAACAAAGGTCTGCTCAAGATCTTCTCGAAGATGGGCATTTCGACCGTGCAGTCCTACTGCGGGGCGCAAATTTTCGAGGCGATCGGGCTGAATCATCGTCTTGTGGATCGCTACTTCACCGGCACTGCGTCCCGACTCGAAGGGATCGGCCTGTCCGAAATCGGGGAAGAGACGCTCCGCCGCCACATGATGGCCTACAGCCCTGCGGCTATTCATCAACTCGACTTCGGCGGGGAAATCCATTATCGGGTACAAGGCGAGCATCACAATTGGAACCCTGAGACGATCTATAAGCTCCAGCACGCGACCCGCGGCAATGATCCGAAGACATTCAAAGAGTTCTCGGCGCTGGTCAACGACGAAAGCAAGCGACGATCCAACATCCGGGGGCTTTTGGAACTAGTCATGGCGCCCTCGCCGATTCCCATTACGGAAGTCGAGTCGGCGACGGCGATTGTCAAGCGCTTTACCACCGGCGCCATGTCTTTCGGGGCGATCAGCAAAGAGGCCCATGAAACGCTAGCGATTGCGATGAACCGGATCGGCGGCAAGAGCAACACCGGCGAAGGTGGCGAAGACCCGGAACGGTTCGTGCCCCTGCCAAACGGCGACAGCAAGAACAGCGCGATCAAACAAGTTGCCTCGGCGCGCTTCGGGGTCACAACCGATTACATGGTTCATGCAAGAGAACTGCAAATCAAGATGGCCCAGGGCGCCAAGCCCGGTGAAGGCGGCCAACTTCCCGGTCATAAAGTGGATGAGACCATCGCGCGTTTGCGCTATGCCACCCCGGGGGTGCAGCTCATCTCTCCGCCGCCGCATCACGATATCTATTCGATTGAAGATCTGGCTCAACTCATCTATGACCTGAAAAACGCGAATCCGGATGCCGACATCTCGGTAAAATTGGTCGCCGAAGTCGGCGTCGGGACCGTCGCCGCCGGCGTCGCCAAGGCCAAGGCCGACAAGGTGCTGATCAGCGGGGACTCCGGCGGAACCGGCGCCTCCCCCCTCTCCTCCATCAAGTACGGGGGGATCCCGTGGGAGTTAGGGTTAGCTGAAACTCAGCAAACCCTGGTTCTAAACAATCTGCGCGGGCGAATTAAAGT
>JBBRRL010000112.1:0-6943 GCA_038200775.1 Nitrospirales bacterium | reverse complement strand
TCTTGTCCCTCTTTCTCCTCGCCGCGACGCTGTTCGTGGGATTAAGCGGGCGCTTCACCGACGATGAGGACCGCGAATGGTGGGCACGTTCTGGAGGGTGGGCACTGATGATCAGCTTGGTGTGGAACATCATAGCCGCACTTGTGCTGTTTGTCCCGCGTTGGGTCTCGATCTTCCATTCTTTGCTGGGGATGATTTCGTCGGGTGTCGTTGTAAACTGGCTGGGTTTTAGTTCGAAGTCTGCGGCAAACGCGAAAGAAAAAGCACAAGGGGACTGGACGAATCGCGTTCCCGATCTGGTGCTGTTGCTGGCTGCACCTGTTTTTGCAGCCCTCATGATTATGGTATTGTCATGGACGACAGGGGAACTCTTTCGAGTATTCTCCCTTCATGTATTTCACGCTGCCCCGATCAACTCCTACATACTGAGTACAATAAATGTCGGGCGGATCGCGCTTCTTGCGACGGCCCTTGCGCTGACCAGTGCCCTCTTCGCCGGCTTTATCAATATCAATCGATTTTCCTTGCATGCCCTCTACCGCAACAGAATCGTGCGAGCGTATCTCGGCGCGTCGAATGCCGCCCGGGATCCGAACGTCTTTACCGGATTTGATCCGCATGACAACCAGCCGATGTGCTTGTTGCGAACAAAACCCTTCCATACCGTCAATATCGCCTTGAACCTAGTCGGCGGCAAGGAACTGGCCTGGCAGCAAAGAAAAGCAGAGTCATTTACGGTGACTCCGTTACATGCGGGAAATCGCTATCTCGGCTATCGCCGGTCAAGTGAATATGGCAGCAAAATCACCTTAGGAACAGCTGTGGCAATTTCCGGAGCAGCCGCCAGTCCCAATATGGGATATCACTCCTCGCCTGCCATTACCTTTCTCCTGACGTTGTTCAATATTCGGCTCGGCTGGTGGCTCGGAAATCCGGGAAAATCAGCCTTTCGGGATGCGAGCCCAGGATTCGCTCTCGGCTCTCTTCTTGCCGAGGCCTTCGGACTTACGAATGAGAAACGACGGTTCGTCAATCTCTCCGATGGTGGCCATTTCGAAAACCTCGGTCTGTACGAGATGGTGCTGCGTCGGTGTCATTTCATTGTCGTCAGCGACGCGGGACGGGACGAGGACTGTGCCTTTGAAGACCTCGGCAATGCTATTCGCAAGATCCGCATTGATACCGGTATTCCGATCACAATTGAAAAGATGCTGATTCTCCCGCGCAGGAAAAACGAAGACCAACGGCAGAAAACACCAAAATATTGCGCGATTGGAAGGATTCAATACTCAGAAATAGACGGAGCGGACCTTCCTGAAAACCAGAAGAAGGATCTGGATGGCATCCTCATCTACCTGAAACCGTCGCTCGT
The DNA here is from genome assembly GCA_038200775.1 of Nitrospirales bacterium. Lineage (GTDB taxonomy): Bacteria > Nitrospirota > Nitrospiria > Nitrospirales > NS-4 > NS-11. Next base: position 5,571 of record JBBRRL010000112.1, on the reverse strand, counting down.
TGGAGACGAACCGATTGACATCTATAACTACGCCGCCACAAACCAAATGTTTCCCCATGAGTCTACCGGGGATCAATGGTTTAGCGAGTCTCAGTTTGAGAGTTACAGAATGCTGGGCTTGCACACTGTCGAATCGATATATCAGCAAGTACGTGAGGGGACCGTACTGGGGCCGACGGGTGGCAGCGATCAACTGAAGAATTTTCTGGAATTGACCCGACGGTATGTGGACAGGGGAAGCAGAGATGCGACGTGATTGCAGCGCAAAATGAATTGGCGGCAGCGAGCCGTGTAAAGCAGCCCGAGGCATCGCGGTATATATTGGTGTTTTTGGTGCATGGTTTTTTGGGGTGGGGAGACGATGCCAAGCGCCCTGGAATGAAGAGGAGCTATTTCAATGGAGTAAGAGAGCTCTACGAAAAGGAATACCAGCAGACTGCGGGACCGTGGACCCTACGCGTTGAGGCTCCCACTCTTCCTGCTTGTGAAAGCGTGCGAAACCGCGCGGCGATCCTACAATGTCACATCCTGAAAATCTTAGCGTCCCTCCCTGCGAAGACTCGCGTGCATCTCGTTGCGCACAGCCAAGGCGGCCTTGATGCTCGGTGGATGATTGGGAAGCGTGATGGGTTGGTCCCGCCTATCGCATCCCTGACCATGATTGCCACGCCAAACGGCGGCACAATCCTGGCGGATTTTGCCTATCGCTGGCGGCATGTGATTGTGCGGCTTGCGAAGGCCGCAGTGTACATATGGAATGCCATCGAACGAACACTGAGGACTACTGCGGATGATTATCCTCCGAACGGATATCCGTGGGAGTTTCTTCGGCGTCTGTTGGAGGGTCTGAATGTACCTGCGCCAGTTTTTGCGCGAAGCGTTGATGATTTAACCCAGAGCGGCGCCCTTGGCTTGAACAATGCTTTAGTAGACAGAGACGGGACGATTCTGAAGAATGGTGCAGGAACATCCTATTTTTGCTATGCCGGCGATATCGATCAGCCGACGTGCCACCCTTTTCAAAATCTGTTGCTGAAGCCGGCGAGTCTGATTCTGAAATGGATGGCCCGCCGCAGAAATGAACCGTTAGTGAATGATGGCGCAGTGTCGCTCGGGTCTTCCCGGCTGCCTTGGCGTCAAGAAACAGGAGCGGAGAGAATCATTCCCTTCAACCATTTTTTACAGCTCAACTGGCGATTTCCAGATTTTCGCAGAAGCACGGACATGGATGACGGTTTAAAAGTGATGTACCGAGATATCATGAATGATATCCTGCGGACAGAACAGTTGCTTGAGAAGTAGATGAGTGATTCGCTGCCCTCGCGCTACCGTCGCCGAAATTGCGGAGGCCGGGGAGTATTCTGAGGAGCCTGCCTAAAATGAAAGTGCGACGGTACGAGGGGAAAAGGTCGAAAAAACAGGCCTGGATAGAACGGATAGTAATAGGGTGAATAGTAATATGGGTACCATGGGCCATAGTAATCATAGAGGCCGAATGGGTAAGGATACGGATAGGGACGATGGCCGCCTGGTGGTCTGTTCGGCCACACCTTGATATACTCGCTTTCAATAACGGGATAAGAATAATCCATCTCATCCAACTTCTCGTGCACCGATCCCGTGACTTCTCCCACGACTGTGATAAGGGTTCCGGGTGGAATGGTCGCGGGATCCAGAAAGTCCCTTCGGTACGCAAGAAATCGCCCCTGCGATGCAAGGCGTGTTGGAATCGGTTCATCACTGGCATTTAATGGCAGTTGCAACACTTCGATTTCTGTTCGATCCGCCCGTCGCTTGGCCTGCAAAACTTCGCCGCCTAAAACGATACGGCGGCCTTCATAGGCCGCAGGGTCTTGCTGAAGCAACGGGAAGGGGGGCTGTTCTGTGCCTTTGAGCACATCAGCCGGAAGATCTGTTCCGGAAGTACATCCCAGGAGAAGCGTTCCAAGCAAGCAGGAAACGGCTGCGATCGAACCCGTCAATACCGATTTGCCCATGTATGCACTCACATTTCCGGCCCCGACGGAATCCACCCGCCACATTATACCAAAAGCAATGGATGTCGTGAAATGTCGTAGGGATGGAGCGTGACAGGGAGTGGGGATGATGCACCCGCGGGATGCTTGACATGCATGCATCCTCAGTATAGTGTCGTATTCCACTACTTACATTGCCTACAGTCTTACTATTTAATTTTGGTCGCTGCTGTGCAAATCCGTATCCGTTCGAGATGTCCCAACGATCCCTTTCGGCAACTATGCCCCTACTGTAAAGGCGCCGGCTACTACGAGCGTTGGATTCCACTGGCGCTTGTACGATACGTCGTCGGCCAGATGTCTTATATTATTCTTGACCGCCGCACGAACCTGGCACAACTATCCTCCTCGCCGCCAAGGGATAGCGATGACGCTGAACCTGAATCTTGTCCAACCACCCCTTGCCCTCCTTTCCAAGGGGTCAAATAACTCCAGGGCCGGGTGGGTGCCACGGGAAAAGCGGCTGTCTTGGCAGCCGCGGGGCGGGGGGGGGTGCAATGGCGCGAGGGAGTCTGTCCGGGCGTAGAAGGCGCTGTCGGGGGTAACGCCACCGTTTTGGCGGGGGCCCAAGGCTGGGCGGGTGCAATGGCGAAAAGGATCTCTCGGCAATCGGTCTACGCGCAACCTCGTCCTAGTCCAAGGGTTACAATCTTCTGCACAAGTCTGGGATAGGACATCCCTGCCGCTTTCGCTGCTGACGCAAACTCCTCGCTTTCCGCGATCTCGGGATTCGGATTCGCTTCAAGAAAATAGAGTATCCCGTCGGAAGCCAATCGGTAATCAATACGCGCGTAGCCATCGAGCTCAAGAATTTTGAAGATGCGTCGTGTCGTTCTCACAATCTGACGTTCCAAGGCAGGGCTTAAGTTTGTGGCGGGATGCTGTTTGATCCCAAGTTTCTCTTGATAGTGAGGATTATGTTTGACGCGGGCCGTGGCAATGCCGGCGGTGCCGGGGGGTAGATTGGAAAACTCCAGCTCCCAGATCGGCAACACCTGCACGCGCTTGTTCCCAATCGCCCCGACATAGATTTCCCGACCCTCAATATACTCCTCAGCTATGGCGTCGGTACCGATGCTTTTATGGATGAATGCCACCCGCTCCTCGAGTTTTTCGGGAGTATCCACAATCGAGGCCTGTGAAATCCCGAAGGATGACTCTTCCGTGAGGCTTTTGATGATCAAGGGAAAACTAAGGCCACGAGGCAAACGAGCCCGACGACCTCGCGGGAACACGGTAAAGGCCGGCACTCGGACGCGATGGTAGGTCACAAGTTTCTTCGATAAGGCCTTCCCCCGCGCAAGCACAAGACCGCGCGGATTGCAGCCCGTGTAGCACACCTGGAGCAGCTCCATAAAGCCGACGACATGTTGATCGAACAGAGAGATGTTATGAAACTCCTCGAGGAGATTAAACACAACCTGAGGTTTCCAGTCGGTGACGGCTGTTCGGATCGGCATCAACTCCTCCTGAACACCGAGAACCCGGACCTCATGGCCAAGCTGCCGCAGCGTCGTGACGATGTCGTATTCCGTCTTGATCGCATAGGCAGCCTTCACGCTCAAGCCGTCAAGGGTTTCAGGCGGTTGCAGCGAAGGATGCACCAGCGCCAGGATGCGAAGTTTTTTGACTCGCGGCTTCATCACAGGGCGATTCTGTTCAGCCTTCGTGAGAGGAAGGCTTTTGTTTTGCGCTTCAACAGGCGGGTGAAGCCACTCAGCATCTCTCGTTTGGAACCCACCGCGCGAAGCCTAAGTTCGCGGCATCGTCCGATCATGTCGTCCAGCACAAGTTCCAGGGCAAGACCGTTCTCATCGCGGGTGTCTCCGATGAAGTTGCGGATCCGGTCGCGCCGGTCTCGCAAGAACTTTGACGCATGCTCACCGGCGTGAGATTTCTTCTGGTCGGAAAACAATCGCCGCAAGTCATGATCGTAGATGTCCGGATACCCCCGTTCGTATCGGTCACGCCTGGCGGCATAATGCTTTCGCAGTGTCATTTTAAGGATTTGTATGGGATCCACCTCTTTGCGGGACGAGATCAGCGGTGGGGTATCCTTGAGTTCCTCCATAACAGCGTCGACGTATTGCAGTTTGTTAAGCGCAGGCCAACCCCGGTAGCACTCGCGCCAGGTCGCACGGTGTTGGAGCCACACGGCGAACGTTTCGGCAAAATCCTCGTCGGGGTGGCTCTGGGCGTAATAGAGCGGCAAGTGGTAGACATAACGCCTGCTGCGAGGATGAGGGCGGTAGGATTCAGGGTATGGCTGAGAGGATTTTCCAAATAGCTGCTGATATCCCCGTCGCCTTTGCAATTGATACGCATGCTGGACCGCATGGCCGCTCTCATGCCGCAAAATCTTCATGCACGCTTCCCGGGAACCGCCTTCAACATCTCGGATTTGACGATATTCGAGACGCATCAACCGCGGATGGGCCAGGTAAAACGGAATCGCGATCCCGGGGACTCCATCTGGGGAGAACCAATCGTGTGACAGCCACGCGTGCGGGCAAAAAGGGATCTTGCGACGTTCCAGTTCTCTACATAACTTGGCAACGCAGCCGGCAAGCCAGGTCCCACGCAGCTCCAATCCTAAGTCGCACATCCGTAGGTCTAATAATTCTTCGTCAGAGCGATCATCACAAAGCGCGGGATTCACGCCTGCGGTGGGCCGGTAAGCCGGAATTCCGCGGGTTGCGAGCTGCTGATGAGGGAATCGTCGTCTTTGAAACGGCAAAATAGTAGCTTTCCAGTACAGATATATCGGCAGATTGGTGAAAGTACCTAAATAGGGGTGCGAAACAGTTTTACGAGGGAGGGCCGAAGCATTGGTGTACGACCTGCGTGAGCTCTTCACCGCAGAGAGGCTTGAACAAAACGGCGTCCGCCCCGGCGGCGGTAGCCCGGGCGGCAAAATGCTCTTCCTTGTTCGCTGTAATAATCACCACAGGCAGCAATGGGTATGCTTTTCTTACTTCGCGCAAGAGCTGCAAACCATCAATCGCCGGCAACATATAGTCGAGTAGGATTCCCGTTGGAAGAGATTTATCGATTATGAGAATTGCCTGGAGAGCACTGCCGGCGACGTCGATGGCATATCCCTGGGATTCGAGCCGATCCCGCAGAATCTCACAGATGTCGGGGTCATCATCGACAATGAGCAGGCGTGTCGGCATAGAGAATGTTCCGGCGGCCATGACCTGAGTAGGAAGGGGAGCAAGTACAATGCCGTAGCCGTGTGCTTTGAAAATATCTAACAAGCTGAGTGGTTAGTTGCATTCGGAGGCCGTCTGCACTGAGGCAAGCGTATCGACGCTGATACCTGCTGTATCCATTCCCACCAGCGCATGCCTGACACGGTGCCTTAGTGATACAATCTTCCTATGTCTCTGACGCTTTTTCATCCTGTCATCGGGGAGTGGTTTCGAGGACGCTTTAGCGAGCCCACTGACGTCCAACTCGAGAGCTGGCCGGCTATTGTGTCTGGAGGCGATACCCTGATCGCCGCACCGACAGGGTCGGGGAAGACCTTGGC
>JBBRRL010000111.1:0-6968 GCA_038200775.1 Nitrospirales bacterium | reverse complement strand
TGCCAGTCAGCCATACCGATCTGCCCCATCATCTGCTGCATATTCCGGGTGGAGGCCAATTTGCTTTCGGCATCCAACAGGAAGTTCGCCGAGGTGACGACGAGATCACCTTTTTTTAGGCCCTCCAGAATCTCCACTAACTCCTCGCTTCGCTGGCCGATCTTCACCTGGGTCGGCACATACACACCTTGCCCGCGATCAAGAAACACAACCTGCCGCAGGCCGGTATCCAGCACTGCCTCTTTGGGCACCACCAGCCGCTCTTGGGCCTCAATGACGAGCGTGACGGTCCCATACATTCCCGGCTTGAGCTTCAGTTTGGGATTGGGCAGTTCCAGCCGCACCCGTACGGTTCGCGTTGTTTCATTCAGGGACGGATAGATGTAGCTCACCTTTGCTTGAAACTGCTCGCCCGGATAGGCGCCAAAGGCGACGGCTGCCGGTCCGTTCACCTTCACGGCCGCCATCTGCGACTCATAGACATCTGCATGGATCCAGACCGTGCCGAGATCCGACAGCTCGTATAATGTCGTGCCTGGGTCGACATACTTTCCGGATAAGGCTTCGCGCTTCAGCACGATCCCGCCGGATGGAGCGTAGACCGTCATGATGGCCTCCGCCTTCCCGCGCTTCTCCAACTCCGCAATCTGCTCGTCGGTTAAATTCCACAGCTTGAGGCGCTCCCTGGCACTGACCACCAGCGCCGCCGCTCCATACTTTGCCTCCGCCATAGGGCTGTCGGCTAATTGCGCCTGCGACCGCAAGGCCAATAGGTACTCGTCCTGCGTGGCCAAGAGATCCGGCGAATACAGAGTTAACATTGGTTCGCCTTTGCGTACCGCCTTGCCTACAGCGTCAACAAACACTTTTTGAATCCATCCAGACACTCTAAGATTCACCTGCGTGAGCTTGCGCTCGTCGTAAGTGACCATGCCCACCGCCCGGATCTCTTGGCCGAGCGGTGCGTATGTGACGGGCGTGGTTCGCACGCCGATTAATTGCCGCTGCACCGCCGACAGCACGACCGCTCCGGGCGGCAATCCTGGCTGGGTCATGCCGGGCATTCCTGGCGTTCCCGAGGTTCCTGGGGTTTCGTTGTTTTCACTCCCCCGCCCCGGCGCATCTATTGCACCCGCCCGCCCCGAGCCCGCCAGGAGAGGCTCTTTTTCCCGTGGGACGGGCGCTTTTCCCGTGTCCATCCCGGGCATCTCTTTCATACTCCTGCTTTCCGTCATCTGCGGCCCAGCCTTGTGCGCTAATCCATAACCTGCGACAAGACCGATAAAGAGGGCACTGAGCACGGTGACGACGCCTATGAGCATGCGGCGTGTTTCAGCTTTCATACAACCACCCTCTTAACTCTGTCCGTTCAGGTCAATGCCCACCGCTCGCTCCAGTTCCGCCTTCCGCTGCTCCACAGCCGCTTGAGCCCGGTAATACTCAAGTTGAAAGTCTCGGAGCGCCCGCTCCGCATCCAACAAGGTCAGAAATTCCACTTTGCCGGCTTGATAATTCACACGGGCTGATTCCATCGTTTGCCGCGCTTGAGGAATGATCGTCGTCTTGTACAACCCCATCACCTTCTGGGACGTTTCCCACTTTACAAGGAGATCCTTTACCTCGTACCCGACTTGATTTTCGAGGGCGTGAAATGCGGCCTTTGCCGATTCATGTCGCGCCTTTGCTTCTCGGACTCCGGCGTCATACTTGGCTTTTGTCCAAAAGGAGAACGGCATGCTCATCACGACCATGCCGCCGAATCCGTCCCGCGCCCCGAAGTTCTGAAAACGTTCCACCATGACATTGAAATCCGGGTAGTACTGCTTCTGCGCGAGGGCAATCGCCGTCTGACCCCTGGCAGCTTCGACACTGAAGATCCGCAACTCCGGGCGATGCTGAAGAGCCAGGCGTCGCAGTTCCTGATAGGAGGGTTGATCGCTCATCCCAGCAGGCTCCTGCGGCGCGCCGAGCGAGCTGTCCGGGGGCCGATTCATGAGGAAATTGAGTTTCGCCGTGGCGCTGTCTCGCTGCTGCTCGAGCACCGGCAGTTGATTGAAGAGCTTGGACAGCTCCACATTGGCCTTCAGCACATCGACCTGTGCACCTTTCCCTGTCCGGAAGCGCGCATTGGCGATTTCCACAATGTTTTTCAGCACGTCGATCTGCTGCGAATGGAACCCGATCGCCTTGTGCGCCAGAAGCAGATCGTAGTAGGCGATCTTTACCTGTACAGCGATCTCCCGTTCTTTTTCTTGGACTTGGGCTTGGGCCACCTCACCATCTTTGAACGCTAAACTTTTCTTTAACCCGCGCTTCCCCGGATAGGGAAACCGCTGGGAGAGGCCAAAGATGGTGTTGGAAGAGGCATCTGGATTGAGCCGTTCCGGATAGTTAAAGAGCTCCACTTTAAATTCCGGATCGTCCAGGGCGCCTGCCTGCACAGGCATTTCCCGGACGGCCCGTGAGCGTTCGCGCATCGCCTGAATTTCCGGATTTTGCGCAAGGGCTTCGGCGACGACCTCCCTGACGGAAAAATGTCCGGATCCAAGCTCTGCAGCCATGGCGATAGTCGCGAAGCTAATCATCGGTAGGAATGCAGTGACGCGTATAAAAAGACGAATAGACACGATCTGACCTCCCCATGGAAAAAAGGCACAACCATGCTGTGCTTGGAAGAAACTACTGGCAGTGGGAGATCAGATGCGGAGGATCGGAGTGAGTGCGAAGATATCTCGAGTGAAAAGGGGAGGACTCTCTCCTAGGAATAGACGCAATGAGACTAGGGGATCCTGAGCTGGAAGAGCGATTGCAACTACGGCATCATGCACTACGACATCGGAGAGTGGTTGAATCGGTGAAACCGTCTGGACTCCCAGGTTCTTAAAAGCGTCGCAATGTTGCCGCGCAGGCTGCTCCTGAGGCATCGAGCAGTCACTTCCCTGACTCACCTGCAGGCCGCCAAACAGCGGAATCAGACAAGCCTGGGCATTGAAGGAGAGCAGGAAAAAGACAATGGACAATGTTATTGCGATTATCGAGCGTTTCATTTCATTCATATTCTAGCATGATGCACGGCATTGCTGCCAATTTTCTGATCCGTGTCCATCGATTAGGACCCAAATCCACGAGCCGGTATTAGCTATGAAAGATGTATGTCTCGTAACATGACATCAGACTCAGACTACACTAGCGGGGGCCTTCTCGTCGGGTCGAGTTTGTTGCGATCGAAGGGCTCCGGAAAGTAGTCGGTAATCCGGCGAAGCACCAGCCCGCCGCTGCCGTCGTCGAGAATAATTTCCAGATCCGGTCCGAACTCCCAGAGGAGTTGGCGACAGGCCCCGCACGGCGAGCACGCGCCGTTGGTGCCGCACACAATGGCCATTGTCTCAAAGCTGCGCTGTCCCTCGGAAAGCGCCTTGAACAGAGCAACCCGCTCGGCGCAAATGCCGAGATACGTGGGACTCTCGATATTGCAACCCGTAAAGACCGATCCATCTTTGCAGAGCAGGGCCGCCCCGACTTGGAACTTCGATGAGGGGGCATAGGCCAAGGCCATCGCTTCGCGCGCTCGCGCCATAAGCGTGGTTCGCTCAATGATCACCGGGTAAAGGTGAGGTCCTTGATGACCTTCCCACTGCCGCCGTACGGTCCCTGAAGCTTGCCGTTCAGAGAAATCCGCACGCCACCCGCATTTCCTAATGTCAGTGTGAGCTTCTGATCGGCGCTCCACCGCACGCGTTCCCCCGGTGATAACATCACCTCTTGAGCAGGATCGCGATCCGCTTTCACCATGACCCACGCTCGTTCCACGGCTTCAACTTCCAGAACGAGCTTGGTGGCAGCCGGCAAAATCCCTTCCAGCGGGAGACCTGGGGAAAAATTCCCTTCGACATCAACCGGCACAGGCACCGTCGGCTCACTTTCGGGACGCGGGGACTGCTCAGTCGAATCGAGAGGAGCCGACATCGGCTGAACGGAAGGCGTCGGATCAGCGGGCTTTTGGCGGGACGGGACAGGTTCTGTCGGCGGCGCCGACACAGAACGCGTGCCGTCGCGATTAATCCCGGTCGCAATAAGAAGCGCAATGAGCGCGAGTGCCACGATCCCGGCGACAATGAATTTGTTGGTTTTCTTGCGCCGGACCTCTTCGCGGATCCGCAGCTTGAGTTGTTCGCGCTCGTCCCGTTTCGCATAGAATTGGCGGCCGGATTCATCGAATTTCGCCAGGACTTCCGCGTCGGGAAGCCCAAGCAACTGGCCGTAGGAACGGACAAACCCCTTGGCGAACACTTCGGCTGGAAGCTGCTCGTAGTTGTCTTCTTCGACGGCTTTAAGGAAGGGGTACAAAATGCGGGTCTTCACGACCGCTTCTTCTAACGTCCACCCCTTGTACTCTCTGGCCCGTCTAAAATATTGGCCCAGTGATTCCGCCACGATTGTCCTTTTAATCCACACGACACGTATCCCACGAGAGCCATTTCTACTTCAGCTGCTGCATAAGACGGCTCGCCTCTGCTCCTGCGGGGCCGTTGGGGTCCAGCGCCTTAGCCTGTGACAGCTCGCCTCGAGCCTTCGGAATATCCCGCAGCTTCATGTACAACCGTCCCACCCAGAGATGAATATACGGACGCGGAATGTTGGGAGGGTCGGTTTTAAGAGCGCTTTCGTAGGCTGCGATGGCCCCGCCCAAGTCTCCTTGTTTCTCGAGCACCCAGCCAAGGTCCGTGAACGCGATATCCGGGGTCGGATAGAGCGGGAGCATCGTCGCTGTCTTGAGCGCCTCTGTCGCTTCGCTCCAGCGACCTTGCAGCAACAGTGTGCGCCCCAGGTAATTGTATGCTTCGCCGCTATTGCGGTTGAGCTCGGCTGCCCTGCGAAATTCCCGCTCCGCTTCCGGCAATTCTTTGCGTTGAAAGTAAATGCTTCCCAGGGTGTAGTGGGCCTCGAAATTCTCCGGATTCAGCTCGATGGATTTCTGAAGCGCGACGAAGGCCCGCTGCTGGTCTTTCTCCAGAAAGGAGACACCCTCCTTGTAATGTCCTTCCGATTCATTGATACGCTTTCGGCTTTCTTGCGAGCTCGCGCAGCCTGTGAGCAAAATGACCGCCAGCGATCCCATTAGCAATCGATGGCGAAATCGGGTGACCTGTGCGCATTGTCGTCTCATCCTAGCTCCTCAAAGACAGTCATTTGTTTGAACACCGCAAACCGCCCCTCAATGTCTTTGTAGTCCAACACACGTAGCCGGTCCAGGCTGAAGGCCTCCACGGCGAAAGAGGCCATGACGCTCCCGTATACGACGGCGCGCCGCAGAGCGTCCTCACTGATATTGCCGGTATTCGCCAGGTAGCCCATGAATCCCCCCGCAAAACAGTCCCCGGCGCCGGTCGGATCTTTTGCCTCCTCGAGCGGAAATGCCGGCATGGCAAAGATACGGTTGCCCGTAAACATCAGAACACCATACTCACCACGCTTGATGATCAATGTCTTCGGGCCGGCCGCGAGAATTTTGCGGGCCACGGCGACAAGATTCGCGTGTTGACCCAACGCCCGAGCCTCCCCATCGTTGACCACGAGCACATCGACGTCTTTCAGGAGGCGCATCAGCGCGTCGCGCTTCCCGTCGATCCAGAAATTCATGGTGTCGCACGCCACCAGTTTTGGCCGCTCCACCTGCTCGAGCACGCTTCGCTGCAACTCCGGATCGATGTTGGCGAGAAACAGCATCCCCGGAGAGCGGTGGCTGGCCGGCACCTCAGGCCGAAATGTTTCGAACACGTTCAGTTGCGTCTCGAGGGTCTTGGCCTCATTGAGCTGATAGGAGTATTCCCCGCGCCATCGAAACGTCTTCCCCGGTTGACGCTCCAGCCCGCTCAGGTCGATGCCCCTTTCGCGAAGAAACGTCAAATGCAGCTCCGGAAAATCCTGACCGACTACCGCAATCACGCTGACCTCTGTAAAGAAACTCGCGGCCGTCGCAAAAAAGGAAGCCGAGCCGCCGAGCACGTCCCGCACCTCGCCGAACGGAGTCTTCACGCTGTCAAGCGCCACAGACCCGACCACCAGTAATTTCTTGCCTACAACGCCTCCGGACTTCTGTGTCATGTTCTCAGTCACCTTCTGTGTCACGATTTCGCCCCCTGACCGAGCAGCAGACACAACCGCCGGCGCACTCCAGGGGCCACCTTGGACGTAATGACGGCGGACGCCAATGCGCTGGCGCACTTGCACAGCCGGGCGCCCACAAGAGACGGCAGAACGGTACGGATGACTACACGGGAAAGAGCGACATTCTTGTTGAGCGTCGCAATGATTCCTTCCACGGTGACGGCCTCATGAGCCGCATGCCAGCAGTCGTAATCTGTAACCAACGCCATTGTGGCATAGCACAATTCGGCCTCGCGCGCGAGTTTTGCCTCAGGAAGGTTCGTCATTCCAATGACATCGACCCCCCATTGTCGGTAGATATCCGACTCGGCCCGGGTCGAAAACTGCGGGCCCTCAATGCACAGATACGTGCCGCCGCTATGCACCGTTCCTCCACTCTCACGAACCGCCAGCTCAAGCTTCTTCGCGACATCCGGACAGACTGGATCCGCCATGGCGACATGCGCCACGATCCCGCCTTCAAAAAAGGTGCTGACGCGCCGCTTCGTGTGATCCACAAACTGATCGGGGATCACGACCTCGCCCGGGTGAAGCGACTCCTTCATGCTTCCGACCGCGCTCACGGAAATGATACGTTCCACGCCGATCTTCTTGAGCGCGTATATATTCGCGCGATAGTTGATCTCCGACGGAGACACCCGGTGCCCCCGACCGTGGCGCGATAGAAAGGCGACCCGCACCCCTTCAAGGTCACCGACAATCATCGCGTCAGAAGGTCGTCCAAAGGGTGTCGTCACGCGGACTTCCTTGAGGCGCGTCAGACCTGCCATGTCATACAAGCCGCTGCCGCCGATGACTCC
>JBBRRL010000110.1:0-6989 GCA_038200775.1 Nitrospirales bacterium | reverse complement strand
TCAGTTGGAAAGGGCCGCGTTTCCGGCGGGACAGCCGTGCCCTGGGAAAAAGGTATTGTCGGGGCGGTCTTTACCTCCGGGACTCCGGCCGTGATCAGCGACGCGTCACAAGATGTCCGGTTTTTTCCATCGATCGATCAGCTCACGGGCTATAAGACCCGGGATATGATCGTCTTGCCGCTGAAACGCTGGGAGGGGAATCCCATCGGCGTGTTGACGGTGTTGAACAAGCGGGACGGGGTGCTGAATCAAGATGACCTCGCCATCCTCACAATTATCTCCGCCTTTACCGCGATCGCCGTCGAGGCGGCACGTCTGTTCGAGGAGGCCAAGGTGGCGGAAGTCGTCCGCATCTTGGGCGATATCGGGCACGACATCAAGAACATGCTGACGCCGATCGTCATGGGCGCGCAGATTCTGGAAGGCGAATGCGCAGACATCTTCAAGGACGATGCGGATAAGTTTCAGGAGGCGCAACAGCGATGCAACAAGGTCTTTCAGATCCTGCGGCGATCCATTCCGCGACTGCATGACCGCGTCCAGGAATTAGCCGACTGCGTAAAGGGGGTGACCTCCCCCCCCGTGTTCGCGCCGTGCTCCATCAAAGAAATCATCGATAGCGTGCTTGAAGCGCTGCGGCTTCCGGCGGAAGAGAAGCACATTGCTCTTCAGATCCAAGGTCTGGACAACCTGCCTACGATTATCGGAGATCAGTCCCGGCTGTTCAACGCCTTCTACAACCTGGTGAACAACGCCCTTCCTGAAGTGCCTGCGGGTGGCTCGGTGACCATTTCTGCAGTGGTGGATGCAGATGCTGTCGCGATAAAGGTGGCCGATACCGGAAGAGGCATGCCCGCGGACGTTCGTGAGAGCTTGTTCTCAACGCGTGTCATCAGCCGAAAACCGGGTGGAACTGGACTGGGAACCAAAATCGTGAAGGACGCCGTGGATGTGCATGGCGGCAGCATCACGGTCGACAGCCAGGAAGGAGTCGGTACCACCTTTCACATCCGTCTTCCCCTTCGTCCGCAGGGAGTCTGACCTCCTTTCTTGTCAGGTTTTCCCTGACAGACAACGCCGGAAATCAGCTGTATACAGCTCTCTACCGTAAGAGCTTGATCACGCAGGAGGAATCGCATGAAATCATTGGACGTAGATACCGACATAGATACCATCTGTATCAACACGATTCGCACCCTGGCTATGGACGCGGTCCAGGCGGCCAACTCAGGGCATCCTGGAACGCCCATGGCTATGGCCCCTGTGGCCTACCATCTCTGGAACCGGATCCTGCGCTTTGATCCGGAAGATCCGATCTGGCCCAACCGCGATCGCTTCGTTCTGTCCATGGGCCATGCCTCGATGTTGCTGTATGCGCTCCTTCACCTAGCCGGCGTGAAAGCGGTCAATGCCAAGTACGAACAACTTGGCCATGTGAGTGTGACGCTGGATGATATCAAGCGATTTCGTCAACTCGAGAGCAAATGTCCGGGACATCCGGAATACCGATGGACCAGTGGTATTGAGACGACGACCGGCCCGCTTGGACAGGGGGTGGCGACAAGTGTAGGCATGGCCATCGCAGAGAAATGGATGGCGGCTTACTTCAACAAGCCAGGCTTTGAGATGTTTAACTACAACGTGTACGCCATGTGCGGCGACGGCTGCATGATGGAAGGCGTCTCAGGTGAAGCCGCATCGTTAGCCGGCCATTTGAAGCTGTCGAATCTGTGTTGGATCTATGACAACAACAAAATCACGATCGAAGGAAACACGAGCTGGGCGTTCAGCGAGGACGTAGCCACGCGCTTTATCGGCTATGGGTGGAATGTCACCAGAGTCGGCGATGCGAATGATCTGGACATGCTCGGCCGGGCATTCAGCACTTTCAAGTCAACGGGTGATCGGCCGACGTTGATCATTGTGGACAGCCATATAGCCTGGGGATCGCCCAACAAGCAGGATACGCACGGCGCCCATGGCGAGCCGCTGGGGGCAGAGGAAATCCGGTTAACGAAACGCAATTATGGATGGCCCGAAGACGCAAAGTTTCACATTCCCGACGAAGTCCCTGGACATTTTCAAGCAGGAATCGGCAAGCGCGGCCATGACCTGCGTGAAGCCTGGATGGCGAGGTTCAAGCAGTATAAAGCGCACTTTCCTGAACTGGGTGGCCATCTCTTCAAAATGCAACAACGTGAGCTTCCTGAAGGCTGGGACAAGGAACTGCCCACCTTTGCCCCCGACCAAAAAGGCCTAGCCGGCCGAGACGCGTCCAGCAAGGTCTTGAATGCCATCGCCAAGCACGTGCCGTGGCTAATCGGAGGCTCGGCCGATCTTGCGCCCTCCACGAAGACGCGGCTCACCTTCGATGGCGCGGGAGACTTCACTGCGGAGAATTATAGCGGCCGCAATTTTCATTTCGGCATTCGGGAACACGCCATGGGATCGATTCTCAACGGACTGGCCCTGTCCAAGGTCCGCTCGTACGGTTCGGGGTTTTTGATTTTCAGCGATTATCTGAGGCCGACGATCCGGCTTAGCGCTATCATGGAGATCCCGGTCATCTACATTTTCACGCACGATTCCATCGGGGTAGGGGAAGACGGACCGACTCATCAGCCGGTGGAGCAGGTGGCATCGCTGCGGGCGATACCGGGCTTGATTACGCTGCGGCCGGGGGACGCCAATGAAGTAGCCGAGGCGTGGCGGTTGATCATGCAGTTGCGCCATGAACCAGTGGCGCTCATCCTCACACGCCAGCCGTTGCCCACGCTCGATCGTAGCCGGTATGCGTCGGCCGATGGTCTGGCGAAGGGGGCCTATGTTCTGGCGGACAGCTCGGACAAGAAGCCGGACGTCATCTTGATGGCCACTGGCAGCGAGGTGTCACTGTGTGTAGAGGTATTTGAACAGCTCAAAGCTGAAGGCGTCCAGGTCCGAGTGGTAAGCATGCCATCCTGGGAGCTGTTTGAAAGTCAAAGCCAGGAGTATCGCGATCGCGTGTTTCCGCCGGATGTGAAGGCCCGGGTAGCGGTGGAGCAAGCCTCCACGTTCGGCTGGGCGCGCTACGTCGGTCTCGATGGACATGTGATCGGAATGAAGACGTTCGGCGCCTCCGCCCCTCTTCAGGAGCTCGTCAAGAAATTCGGCTTTACCGCCGAAGCGGTGCATACGGCGGCCAAGGCGCAATTAGTGAAAAAAGTAAGACAATAATGGAGGCTTACCGTGGGAAGTGGAGCACGGCTCAGCCGTGTGAAGCCTAGCGACCCGCCGCGAGCGCATGCGCCGCCGCGCCGAAGAGTGGCGCAAGCGGATTAAGAGAGACATGGACCGGGATGGCCTCCATGAGGCTTTTATAGCGGCCTTTCGCTGTAAAGCCCTCCATGAAGGTTCCGTCGGCGAGTTTGGGGAGAATCCGCGGGGCAATCCCGCCGCCGATGTAGGCGCCGCCCGCGGCCATCGCCCATAGGGCTAAGTTACCGGCCACCGCGCCATAGATTTGCGCAAACAGCCTCAAGGTTTCGGTGCAGAGTGGATGCCCATTGGCGAGCCCCACTTCCGTAATCGCCGCCGTGGCCGGGCTCGTGGATTCGAGCTTCGCTTTCAGCCATGCAGGTTCTTCGGCAAAACCAGTGTCGCGAAGAAAACAGTAAATATTATAGAAACCCGGCCCCGAAAGGACCCGCTCATAACTGACATGGCCATGCAGTCGATGTAGGTGGTTCAACAACTCAACTTCGCGAGCGGTCTGCGGGGCATAGTCGCTATGACCACCTTCTGAAGCCATCGCTACATATCGGTGACCGTCCCAGCGAAGAATCGCGGCGCCGAGACCGGTTCCGGCCGCCAGAAGGACCTTTGTGCCCGGAGCGGAAGAAGGCTCTCCCTTGTTGAGTTCGTGAAATTCATCCGGCTTCAGATGCTGCATCCCGATGGCGGCCGCCTGCAGGTCGTTCAGCAGGAAGACTCGTTCCGCATGGAGCCCGGCGGCCAATTCTTTTTCCTCGAGCATCCACGGAAGATTCGTGGTGTGGACTCGACCGTTCGCGATGGGTCCGGCGACGCCAAAACACGCCGCGCTGATCGGTGGGCGTGAACCGCCCAGAAACTTTTCCAACACCTGCTCAAATTGCGGAAATGCTTGGCTCGGAAATACGTCCTGGCGTACTACTGTGAGCTGTTGATCTTCTTCGAACAGGGCCAGGACGGTCTTCGTGCCGCCGATATCGCCAGCAAGAATCATTTACAGAACTCTCCAAGCCCGCCCATCGCTTCCGATCAGCCGGTCGGCTTCTACCGGGCCCCAGCTTCCAAGGGGGTATTCCGGAAGCCATTTACTGCCGTGACCTTTCCATCCTTCGAGGATGTCATTGATCCATCCCCAGGATGCCTCAATGGCATCACGACGCATAAAGAGAGAGGCGTCCCCCGCCATCACATCCAGCAACAGGCGTTCATACGCCTCGGGCGAGGGGGCCGAGAACGCCTCACCGTAGCGGAAGTTCAAGTCCACAGGATGCGTCTTCGCCTTCGTGCCGGGCACTTTCGACATCAAGCGTAGCGACATGCCTTCCTCTGGTTGGATTTTCAACGTGAGTACGTTGGGGGCCAATGACGCATCCTCAGTATTGAACAGGATCTGCGGAATCGGTTTGAAGACCACCGCAATTTCGCTGGCACGCTTTTTCAACGCCTTCCCCGTCCGGATGTAGAACGGTACGCCGGACCATCGCCAGTTCTCGACGAACATTTTGAGCGCGACATACGTCTCGGTGGCGGAATCTGGTTTGATGCCAGCTTCCCGGCGATACCCTGGATGTTCCACGCCATCCACGTGCCCGGACACGTATTGGGCTCGGACCGTGTACTTCTCTTGCTCTTTGCCTCTGATGGGACGCAGGCACTGCAACACTTCCATCCGGGCGTTGCGGACCACGTCCGGATTTAGAGAATTCGGCGGCTCCATGGCGATCAGGCACAGGAGCTGAATAATGTGATTCTGGACCATGTCGCGCAGCGCACCCGCGCTATCATAGTACGTAGCGCGCGTGCCGACCCCCTCGGCTTCGCTCACCGTGATCTGCACATGATCCACATATTTATGGTTCCAGATTGGCTCGAGGATGCTGTTGGCGAACCGGAGCACCAGGATATTCTGGACCGTTTCCTTTCCCAGATAATGATCAATGCGAAATATCTGAGTCTCATCGAACACCTGGGC
This sequence comes from Nitrospirales bacterium, assembly GCA_038200775.1. Lineage (GTDB taxonomy): Bacteria > Nitrospirota > Nitrospiria > Nitrospirales > NS-4 > NS-11. The sequence continues at coordinate 1,765 of JBBRRL010000110.1, read as the reverse complement.
GACCGATTCATTGATTTCGCATGCGGAACTCAAATCGTGCCCGATAGGCTTTTCCACCACCACGCGAGAGAACGGAGTGGCTCCTTTGGGCGGCTGCACCAGACCTGCCCTATGCAGCCCTTCGACCACCGGTGCGATGGAGGTGGGAGGAATCGCCAGATAGAACATTCGGTTGTTCGAAAGCTTGTGTTCTGAACCCAGCTGCTCGAGTCGCTCACGCATCTGGACATACGACGCAGGATCATCTATGCCGCCCGATAGGTAAAAAAGGCGTGGCGCAAATCGTGCCCACACGTCGGGCTTGAGCGGCTGGCGGGAATACTTGGTGATGCCTTCCCGCACCGAGTCGCGAAACTGCTCATCGGTCATCGGTTTGCGGCCGGTGCCAAGAACCGCGCAGTTTTCCGGCAGCAATCCATCCAGCAAAAGGTTGTACAGCGCCGGAACAAGCTTGCGGCGCGCCAGATCCCCGGAACCGCCGAAGATAATGACGGTGCACGGCTGCGGAACGAGGAAACCGCTTGCGTCGGGCATACGACCCTCCTTTACTTGTGGACGGCGTGGCCGCCGAATCCCTTTCGCATGGCGGCAAGCAATTTTTCTGCGAACGACTCTTCTTGCCGGGAACGGAATCGTGTAAATAAGGCGGCCGCAAGGGTAGGGACAGGCACGGCCTTATCGAGGGCCTCCAAAAGGTTCCATCGTCCTTCTCCAGAATCCTGGACGTATCCTTTGAGTCCCTCCAGCGTGGGGTTTTCCTTCAGCGCCGAGGCGGTCAGTTCCAGTAACCACGATCGGACTACACTTCCGTGCATCCACAGATCGGCGATTTTGGCCAGGTCCAAATGAAAATCACTTTTCGACATGAGTTCAAAGCCCTCGGCATAGCCCTGCATCATGCTATATTCAATTCCGTTATGGACCATTTTCACGTAGTGTCCGGCGCCATTAGACCCCATATAGGCCCACCCATTCTCGGGCGCCAGCGTGGTGAAAATGGGAGCAAGGTTATTGACAACGGCCTGCTCACCGCCGACCATCAGGCAATAGCCTAGCTTCAGACCCCAGATTCCCCCGCTCGTTCCCGCATCCACGTAATGAATGCCCATCTCTTTCAATGATATGGCGCGCCGCACATCGTCATGAAAATGCGTGTTCCCCCCATCGATGATGATATCTTGGGGTTTCAGCAGGCGGGCCACGGAGTTGATGGTGCTCTCCGTCGGCGCACCTGATGGCACCATGATCCAGACCGCGCGTGGAGATTTCAATTTTGAGACAAGGTCCTCCAATGACTTGCTGGCGATGCATCCTGCAGCCTCCGCCTGTTGCATCAGGTCCGGCGACAGGTCATGCACCACTACCTGGTGTCCGCCTTGGCGCAGCCGGGTGACCATGTTCATGCCCATCTTACCTAGGCCGATGAATCCAAGTTCCATTGGGGTTTTCCCTTTCTACGGAGAAAAGCTATGAAGGAACCGACGCAGGTACGCCAATTTTCTGGAACAATTTGTGCGCCCTATTCATGCTGGCTTCGAATTCCGATGCACTAAACGAGCGTCCGTTCTGGATGGTCTTATAAAGGGCTTCGATCGCCTCCATGGCAACGGCATGATCAGGGGGCGTTCCCACTACATCTTTATATGCATCGTACAGGCTAGCGATGCTCAGGACCGCCTGTTCTGCGGACTGAAATCCGGCCGCGGCAATTCTTCTGCCGTCGGCGGAAATGCTGCGCATGAGTGCGAGGACCATCGGCTGGTTA
>JBBRRL010000109.1:0-7108 GCA_038200775.1 Nitrospirales bacterium | reverse complement strand
CTCGCCCCTGTAGGCCGCTATGAACCCCGCCCGGTGCTGGAATATTTTACAGACGTTTGTGCTAGAGCTTTAATGCGGCATATGCAGAGCCGGCAACGTAAAGAAGAGAAAAAAGCCATTGAGTGTGAAGACGACGCCGCATACCGCCATAACCATGCTCACCGCAAACACGGGGACTGAATTCGACAGGATTGCGATGGACGCCAGCACAATCGCGATTTGAAGCAGAGCTTCGCCATAGTCGAAATACGGATCCCTCGTACGGTAGATGTCTCGTTCGTGCTCCCGCTCCTTGGCATGCACTTCGATTTCTTTTTTGTCCTGACTATAGTGACGTTCCTGATCGGAGTACTCCCTGAGCAGTCCTTCTAGCTTCTGTCGTCCGGCCGGTTTCATCTCTGGTCCACGCTCAAAAAGATCCGCTTCCAGTCTGAGTTTCTGCACGCGCACCTGGTTTTCCCTGATGCTTTTGGCCTGATAGTGCGCACAAAGGTCGCTTGCTTGTTGCTGGGCCAACAGCATCTCTTTCGTTGCGTTATTGCCCCCCAGGGAGGCGACGGCCAGGACGACCGCATACATGGCCGTCGTCAGTGCGACGCGTCGCGTAAAGTTCGTACTTTTCCTGTGTTCGAGTTCTTCGGGGTTGGGCAGTTCTACTTCGGCCACAATTTACCTAACGAGTTCGGAGCCTAGGGCTTTACGGTTTCGACGGAGCCGCAGGGACGGGGACGGGTGTGTCGTGAGGCGCCTTGGAATCCGTCATGGGCTGTGCCGGGGTGGGAACCCCCGCAGGAGAGCCACCTGGTGCGACCGGCGAAGAGATCGGCCGATCGAGGCCAATCGTTGAGGAGAAGTTTTGCTTTTTTGAAAGAATGGCCAGACTCAGCGAGGTGAGCATAAAAATTGTGGCAGCCACGGCTGTCATCTTACTGAGGAAGGTGCCGGCCCCCCGCGACCCAAAAACAGTTTGACTTGAGCCGCCGAAAGCGGCGCCAATCTCAGCGCCTTTTCCTGACTGCAGCAGGATCACGCCGACCATGATAAAGGCGACCAGAATATGTAAGATTACCAAGGCGATGTACATACTATCTTAATCCTTAGAAGTCTGCCGCGATGCGAAGAATCTTAGCAAATTTTGTAGGATCGAGGCAAGCACCGCCCACTAAGGCTCCGTCGACATCGGGCATTCTGAGTAGTTCGGCGATGTTTTCCGGTATTACACTTCCTCCGTACAAGATGGACACCCGGTTTGCTGTATCGTCATCCCATAAGGCTTGAAGCTGCGTTCTGATATATCGGTGAGCTTCGGCAGCCTGTTCAGGGGTCGCGGCCCGGCCGGACCCGATCGCCCATACGGGTTCATAGGCGATGGCGACACCTTCAGAATGTTGCTTGTCTATACCGCCCAGACCTTCGGCCAACTGGAGAGACAGTACTGGTTCCATCCGCCCGCTTTGCCGGTCGTCCCACGTTTCGCCGATGCATATGATCGGACGCAGTTCATGACGGAGGGCTGCGGTCGCTTTTTTCTGGACGATGGAATCCGATTCTCCAAAGTACCGGCGCCGCTCCGAGTGCCCGACAAGCACGTAACGGCATCCCACATCCCGAATCATCTCACCCGAGATCTCGCCGGTAAAGGCTCCCAGGTCCTCCCAGTGGAGGTTTTGCGCGCCTAACAGAAAAGAGTGCCCTTTGATCGCGTGGGCGATAGTGGAGAGCGCAGTAAAGGGTGGCACCAGGATAGTGGAAACGTGCTGCAGAACGTCGTCGCCTACCACTTGAATCAGCCGATCGACGAGGTCTTTCGCCTCGGGGATCGTCTTGTGCATCTTCCAGTTCCCGACGATCAACCGTGGACGCTGGAGCATGCAGAGGCTCTTACGCGAGGGGGTTATGTGCGACGGTTTGGAAGCGCGGCAATGCCAGGCAATTCCTTGCCTTCGAGCAACTCGAGCGCCGCGCCGCCGCCGGTGGAGATAAAAGACATGTTCTCCGAGACGCCGGCTCGATGGACCGCCAGCGCGGTATCGGCGCCTCCGACAATCGTAAGGGCATAGGCATCTGCGACCGCATGAGCGACCGCCATGGTGCCTCGTGAATACGCATCACGCTCAAAGATGCCCATCGGGCCATTCCAGAGAATGGTTTTTGCATTTCCCAATGCTTCGGTGAATAATTTCACGGAAGCCGGTCCGATGTCCAAGCCGTACCAGCCTTTCGGAATCTCTTGACCCGGCACGATCTTGGTCTCGGCACCGGGATTCATGCCCGCCGCGACGACGAAGTCTACCGGGAGATAAAATTTTACTTCCCGGCTGATCGCGTGCTCATAGATTTCTTTGGCGAATTTGAGCATTCCATCTTCGACCAGTGAATTTCCGACTTCCCATCCAAGGGCTTTCAAGTAGGTGAAGGCCATGCCTCCGCCAATAATGACTTTGTCCACCTTCTTGCCCAGGTTCTCGATGACGCCGATTTTGCCTGAAACCTTGGCGCCGCCCAGAATAGCGACGAAGGGCCGCATCGGGTTCGCAACGGCGCCTTCAAGGTATTCGATCTCCTTGCGCATCAAAAATCCGGCGCCGGCATTGGGCAAGAACTTTGTGATGCCGGTCACCGAGGCGTGATTCCGATGGGCGGCTCCGAAGGCGTCGTTAATGTACACATCTCCAAGCGACGCCAAGGCCTTGGCGAACTCTTCGTCGTTAGCCTCTTCACCCTCGTGAAAACGTAGATTCTCCAGCAACAGCACATCTCCGGGCTTCATCTTCGCGACGAGATTTTCCGTCGCGGGGCCGATACAGTCCTCGGCGAACATGACATCCTTCCCCAGGAGCCGGTGAAGGCGACGGGCGACGGGAGCCAAGCTCAAGCGCGGATCGCGTCCTTTCGGCCGGTCCAGGTGGGAACATAGTATGACCTTGGCTTCTTCATCTACGGCATAGTTAATAGTCGGCAGGGTGCCGCGGATGCGAGTGTCGTCGGTGATGTTGCCGGTCTCATCGAGGGGCACGTTGAAGTCGGCGCGAATGATGACCCGCTTACCTTTTAGGTTGAGATCCTCGATAACGACTTTATTGAGATTCATACCGGCTCCTCAGCCCCGGGATGCAAGGAACTTCAGGAGGTCGCGCACCCGACAGGAATAGCCCCACTCATTGTCGTACCAGGCAATGACCTTGACCATTCGTTTATCGAGGCCAGCAGTCAACGGTGCGTCGAGAATGGCGGAGTGGGGATTGCCGTTTAGGTCGATCGAGACCAGCGGCTCCTCGGAATACTGCAGGATCCCGTGTAGCGGACCCTGTGCAGCCGCTCGGAACGCGGCGTTCACATCATCGGCTGTCGCGTCGCGTTCGAGCTCAGCCGTCAGATCAACGAGAGATACATTCGGTGTCGGCACGCGGACGGCCATGCCCCCGAGCTTGCCCTTGAGTTGCGGAATGACCAGGTGAAGAGCTTTCGCGGCGCCCGTACTTGTCGGCACCATCGAGACGGCTGCGGCGCGGGCGCGCCTCAAATCCTTATGCGGAAGATCCAGCAAATTCTGATCGTTCGTATAGGAGTGTATCGTCGTCATGAGTCCATGCTTGATGCCAAAGCTCTCCAGGAGGACTTTGGCGACGGGCGCCAGACAGTTGGTGGTGCAGGACGCGTTGGACACAATCTGGTGCGCCTTTGGATCGTACGCGTCCTCATTCACGCCGAGGACGATGGTGACGTCGGCATCTTTCGAAGGAGCAGAGATGACGACTCTCTTCGCGCCCGCTGAGAGGTGTCGCCCGGCGCCCTCCCGTTCCGTGAAGCGGCCCGTGGACTCGATGACGTAATCGACGCCGAGTTCGCGCCACGGCAAATCCTTGGGATCCTTCTGCGCGAGAATCTTGATCGCCTTCCCATCGACGATCAGCTGATCCTCGTTCGTTTCCACTGTTGTGGACAGTTTTCCGTGGATCGAGTCGTACGTGAGAAGGTGTGCAAGGGTACGGGCGTCGGTCAGGTCATTGACCGCGACGAATTCCAGGTTCGGGTCTCCCAGAGATGCCCGGAGGACATTCCGTCCGATGCGGCCGAAGCCGTTGATGCCGATACGTATAGCCATGTGTCTGTGAGCCTGATGTGAACCGAGGGGAGTATCCTATTTGAAATAATCGGCTGCGTCAATCTCCTGAAAATGTAGGTATCAATACCAATATGTCAAAGTTTCATGGCCTCAGTGACTTCAAGGATGGTTTGGCCGGCTACAGCGCGGGCCCGGTCGCCCCCGCTTGCGATCGCCTCATCCACAAGCCTGGATTGCTGTTCGAGTTGATGGCGCTTTTCCCAAATCGGAGTCAGCCGAGAGACAATCGCATCGGCCACGAGTTTCTTGCAGTCGATGCAGCCGATTTCCGCCGTTCTACACTCCCGGTTCACTCGATCGATGACATCGTGTGATGAGACTGACTTGTGAAGCGTAAAGACCGGACAGACATCGGGGTTGCCCTTGTCTGTCCGCCTGACACGGGCCGGGTCCGTCACCATCGTCTTGAGTTTTGCGCGGACTTCGGGTTCCGTATCCGACAGATTGATTGCATTGTTATAGCTCTTGCTCATCTTTCGTCCGTCTGTACCTGGGACTTTGGGAATCTCGGTGAGGAGAGCTTGGGGTTCAGGGAAAATCGACTTGTACAACCCGTTGAAGCGGCGCGTGATCTCGCGGGTCAGCTCCAGATGGGGGAGTTGATCGATGCCTACAGGCACAAAATTTCCCTTGTAGAGCAGAATATCGGCGGCCTGCAATACCGGATAACCCAGGAATCCATGGGTGGAGAGGTCTCGGCCGCCGAGGTTCTCCTGCTGTTCTTTGTAAGTGGGATTTCGCTCCAACCACGGAACGGGGGTGATCATTGACAGCAAAAGATACAGAACAGCGTGTTGGGGTACATGGGACTGGATGAAGAGTGTTGAGCGCTCTGGATCGAGCCCAGCGGCAAGCCAGTCGATCAGCATCTCCCGCGTGTAAAGTCGAATCGTCGAGGTGTCTTCAAAGTTTGTCGTGAGTGCGTGCCAGTCGGCGATGAAGTAAAAACACTCATGTTCCGCCTGAAGCCGGACAAAATTTTCCAATGCGCCGAGGAGGTTGCCCAGATGCAGGCGGCCGCTGGGTTGCATGCCACTCAGGACGCGCGTGGCCACGACGAATCCTCAGGCCCCCAACACGGACAGCAGTTCTGTGCTGAGCGTGCTTGCAGGCGCCAGCAAGGTTTGAATCAAAAGAGTGACGGGACTCATGAGAATGCGAAACACATGAAGGTAATGGTCCATGACGACGAGAAAAAAGATAATCAACATGCCGTACGGCTCAATGCGGCTCAAGATCGCAGCGTGCTTCTCGGGGAGCACATTCATCAGAATTCGGCCTCCGTCCAGAGGGGGAATGGGGATCAGATTAAAGAACATCAGCATCGTGTTGATCAGGACCGAGTACATGCACATTCCCGCCACCGGCACCAAGATCATGCCGGCGAGGTCGGTCCGCGGCATCAGTGTGCCGCGCTCCGAGACGGCATCCCCGACGCTTGGGTCCAGCATCATGATGCCTGCGACGACCATGGCGCTCACGATTGCAAGCATGAGATTCATCAACGGTCCCGCTGCCGAGACAATTGCCATATCTCGGCGGGGATTGCGAAGATTCCACTGATTGACCGGGACCGGTTTCGCATACCCTAAAATGACACCGGTCGGGAAGATCAAGCACAGCAGAGGAAGCACGATGGTACCGAAGGGATCGATGTGGGCAAGAGGGTTCAGCGTCAGCCGTCCGGCCTGCTGCGCAGTATCATCGCCATAGTAGGAGGCCACCCGTCCGTGAGCATATTCGTGGAGCACCATGGCCAAGAGCAGCGGCAAGGCCATATACGAAATCATGTGAAGTATGGAGCCGACCTGCGTCATCGGGAATCGGTCAGCGACATCAATCGCCCTCCTCTGACTTGGATCAGCGCATAGCGCCGCTCGAGATAGCCCAGGGGGTTCATGCTTAGCGGTCCGGAGAGACCTTGAACGTTTTTGACTGCTTGCAGGTTCTCGCGTATGGCCTTCCCGGTCGTGGCACCCTTCAGAATAGCCTCCAGAATGAGTTGAGTGGCCTCGTAGGCTTGCGCGGCAAATGCGGTAGGCGCCTCATGAAATCGCGACCGGTAGCGATCCACAAAGTTTCGCACGAGGGGATTTGGGCTGTCCACAAAAAAACTATCAGCAAACAAGGCGCCTTCCACGGATCGGCCTCCGATCCGTAGCAGTTCCGGAGAATTGAGGGCGTTTGTTCCGAGAATCGGGACGGCCATGCCATGAAAATGCAACTGACCCGCAAGCAGTGCGACTTTCTCGACATCCCCGGGCACGAAAATAGCATCAAATCCGGGCGTATAGTTTTTTGACGATTTGCCCTTCTTCATGCCTGTTGTCAATGTGCCATATTTCTTGAGATCCGCGGCTTTGAGACGCTTAATCGCGGGACCGAAATCGTTATCCTTCGCGTTGTAGGTGTCGCTTGCAATTAACTCTCCTCCAAGACGAGTGATTTCGTCGACGAAAGCCCGCATCATCTCGCTTCCATAGGCGTCCTGAGGTGCCAGAATGCAGAGCCGTTTCCACCCTGATTTTACGATCGCCTGTTCGGCGACGTCTTGAACAAGATCGTGGTGATTCACGCCGGCGTTGAACAAGGACCGTCCAAGCCGATGGACTTCTGAATAGGTCGCGGTAGGGGTGAAGAAAACAATATCCCGCGCATCGCCGGCGGGCGCCACTATTTTCAGATTCTTGGTGAGAAGAGGGCCAAGCACGGCGACCGGCCGATAATCTTCCAAGAGATCATCCAATTCTATGACCAACTGTTTTTGATCGTCCTCGGTGTCCTTGGTAACGAGGCCGATCGTCGGGCGGGGAGCGTATTCAGAGACCTGCTGCATACCGATCCTGATGCCGTTCAGTACCTCGTGCCCGTACTGGCTGAGCGGACCGGAGAGCGGGAGGATGGCCCCCAATAGAAAGTCGTGGCTCTTGAGTTTCTTTCGCTGGGCCATGAGTACGCCCGTGACAGCCGCTACCTGCTCGT
>JBBRRL010000108.1:0-7182 GCA_038200775.1 Nitrospirales bacterium | reverse complement strand
GGTGCCGCCGGGGCGTCCTCCGGTATTTTTGACGTCCGCGACATCGCTCTTAATTAAATCGTAATAGTCTTCCCAGAGAGGGAGTTGCCAGGCGCGCTCCCCCGACTCTTCCCCGGCATCCTTCAGCTCCTGCACAAGCGCGTCATTGTTGCCGAGGACCCCGATCGCAACGTTGCCCAGGGCCACAACGCAAGCGCCTGTCAGCGTGGCGATATCTATGAGGACCGACGGATTGTAACGGGTCGCATATGTCAGGCCGTCCGCCAAAATCAAGCGTCCTTCCGCGTCAGTATTTATGACTTCGATAGTCTTTCCGGAAAGGCTCGTCAATACATCGCCCGGTTTCGTGGCGCTGCCGCCGGGCATGTTCTCAGTTGCGGGGATGATTCCGATAATATTCAGGGGGAGACGCATTTGGGCCGCCGTGCGCAGCGCTGCCAGCACGACCGCTCCGCCGGTCATATCGGCTTTCATGTGATCCATATTGTCGGCCGGCTTAATTGATATCCCGCCGGAGTCGAACGTGACGGTCTTGCCGACCAACGCGATGGGCCGTTGGTTCTTCGGCCCCCCGCGATATTCCAAAATGATGAACTTGGGAGGTTCATGGCTTCCACGCGCCACGCCCAATAGTGCCCCCATGCCTATCCGCTGTATTTGCCCCCTGTCGAATACCGTGCATCGGATCTGCGATGCCCGGGCAATCTTCGTCGCCTCTTTGGCGATGTAAGTCGGCGTCACGACATTCGCTGGATGATTGCAGAGGTCTCTGACGAACATTGTAGCCTCGGCAATGGTTTGTCCCCAACGGACGGCATGCTCGACCTGGCGTTTTCTGGCCTGGCTGTCTACCACGAACGCGATGGAAGTGATGTCCTTGTCGGCGCCGTTTCGTTCTGTGCGATAGACATTGAATTGATAGAGCCCGAGGAGGGCCCCTTCAACCATCGCCTGGGCTTCTTGTTCCGGCTCCCCCGACAGTGACGTGCGTGCGCCGTTGGCTTCGACGCCCGCGCGGGGGGGTATGGCGTCGACCACCGCCGTTGAAAAGGACTTTGCGCCGATTTCGCGCACGGCCTTGGCGGCAGTACCCAGCGCGCGACGGAGTTTCTCCAGCGACCCGACGGTGCGCTTGCCGAGGCCGACGAGCACGACACGCTTTGCGCGAACCCGCTCAGCCGGCACTCCATGGAGAATCGAAACCTGACCAAGACGCCCGGTGAATTCTCCGCTTTTGAGCAAGCTGCCCAGCCGCCCGTTGACCGCTCGATCCACGGCGCGCGCTTCCGGGGACAACTGCTCGCCTTCCCAATGGCACAGCAACAGCGCGTCAGTAGCCTCACTCTGAAGCTGGCCCGTCTTTACGCTAACCTTCATCTTCGTTTCCAGTCCTCCGCTAAACTCCGCGCATCGCGGGATCCCAAATGAGCTTGTGCAACTGTAGCTGGAATCTCACGGGGAGACGGTCCGCCAAAATCCACTCTGCGAGAGCCTGCGGTTCAAGTGCGCCGAACACGGGGCTCAGGAGAACCCTGTGCCGGTCACAAAGCCCATAATCCCGGATGGCCGCCACAGCCCAGTCATAATCGACACGGTCTCGAATGACGAACTTTACTTCATCATTGGGTTTCAGTAAGGACAGATTGCCCCAGCGGTTTCTGTCGACCATGCCGCTGCCAGGGCATTTCAGGTCCATGATCAAGGTCGCGCGGCGATCCACGGGCGCGATATCCATCGCGCCGCTGGTTTCAATTAAGACGGTATAGTCTCGATCCGCAAAAGCGGAGATAAGTCCATGAACTTCGGTTTGGGCCAGTGGTTCTCCGCCGGTGATCTCGACCAACGCGCAATCGTACGTCTCCACTTCGCTCAGGATGCTATCAATCGTCCGTTCTGTTCCCTCGTAAAAAGCGTAAGGGGTGTCGCACCAGCCGCATCGAAGAGGGCATCCGGTGAGTCTGACGAATACGCAGGGCCGGCCTGCATAACTTGATTCGCCTTGTATGCTATGAAAGATTTCAGTGATGCGCATGGTGAGAGCGAACCGGCTGTCACCAGCGGAGAACGGGCCAGCCCCGCCGACGGGCCACACGCGCCATCCCACGAATCGGGTTGACGACCCGCGGATGGCCGACCGCCTCCAGGACCGAAAGATCCCCAGGGCTGTCGCCGTACATGTAGCAGTCATTCAAGTCGAAGCCGTGTTCGGTAGCAATCTGCTCGGCAACGACCCGCTTGCCGTGGCGATAGGGGTAGGGATCAATCATGCCGCCGGTATAGATTGCCCCGTCTCGGTCGAGCCTGCCAGAAGCAACGTGCTCGATTTTGAGGAAGGTTGCCAGCGGACCTACGAGGAAGTCAGGAGAGCCAGTGAGAAGGATGACCAAATGGTTTTGCGACTGGTGCTCCTCGATCGTCCTACGCGCATGCTGCGAAATCCGGGGGCAGACGCTCTTCCAGAAAAATGCCTGAGCCTGGGATTCAATCGAAGCCACAGACTTTCCCGCAAGATACGGCTTGTGTCGTCGCAGAGGATCCAGGGAAAACGGCGGAATTTTTCTGAGCAGCCAAAGCGCGCTTTTAGCAAGATCGCCCGCCCCTACCACTCCCTGTCGCCAGAGAAGAAGAAAATAATCCCGCTCGATTGCGGGACCCGGGATGATCGTGTTGTCGAGGTCAAAAAAGGCGGCAATGTGAGGTGACATCGTGTGACCGAATTCTACTGAGCAGTAGGAGCAGTGTCAACATAGGGATCAATCACTTGGTAATATGGGGCTTATCAGCATTGAATTGACACGGTCGCCCACCCAAAACTATAATCCGCAGTTCACGGCGCCGAAGTGGTGGAATGGCAGACACGCACGTTTGAGGGGCGTGTGGGGAAACCCGTGCGGGTTCAAATCCCGCCTTCGGCACCATGCTTCTTCTTATCGAGGCCGTAGGACGCACCGTTCTCCGAATCCTGCCCGTATTTCCTATTTTTGAAGCAGCGTGGTTGTCTGGAGGGATCGGCTCGAATTGAAGGCGATTGGGCGTTTAGAGCCTCCGTTGACAATGTCAAAGATTACCACGAGTTACAGTCCACGCATGAAAATGTGTATCCGGCCCACGGCTTCTTTAAAATCGGTGTGCGGTTCCATTAGTTGCGATTATTGACAGTAATTTATTCTAGGTATAATATTCTATTATAGAAGCACGATATAAAAATATAAAACGAGGCACGCATGAAAACGCCACTTTGCGAAGGCGGTCGCGAGAGACTCAATCGAATCATGGTTATCTTGCAGAAGGAGACCCGCCACAATAGGCACTACGATGGGCCGCTGAAAACAGCCATTGCCGCGTATTTCAAATATAGAGCCGTCAAGCAAAATATGGCCAAGAAGGTCAAGGCAAACCCACCCAAGACGCGTGCGACCTTGACTAAGAGCGTGAGACGCAGCCTTAACGCCCGAGCATATTAGTCGCCCATTTCCTCCGACAGGCGGGCCAACCTCGTCCCCGCCCGATCTCCTGCAGCGGGCCATTGTCCCATGACCTATCTAACGGGTTCGTGTCCCCCCACACTTTTCAAGGCATATTCAGTTATAGTACCCGTCAGACGGAGCAATCCTGATGACGATCCAAGTGAAACGCCTTCCGGAGGGGGATGTCACGCACTCACGCCGACGAACGGGGATGCCGGCAGATCCGTTCAGGCACAGGTGGACCAGCATGACCCGTACGGAAGACGTGTTATTTGGGGAGATGCAGAAGCGTGCCAATGCTGTTCAGTAAGCATAGATAGAGAAAATTTTATAACAGGCTTATGTTTGACCGAGAACACTTCTGCAGATGCCACGTATGGTCACCGCCGTGAAGCTCACGGGGGAAAACAGGTTCCTTGGGACGAACCAAGGGCGCATTTTGAACGCGCTCGTAGCGTCTGGCTTCGTAACTATCGGATTTACCTTGGTGTGGAATCTAATTCCCGTTTACTTGACGGTCGTTGCCGGACTAGGGTTTTTGGCTATATTGCTTTGGGTCGGGACCACCGTTCCCCATGTCTGGGCCTGGGCCTGTTTGTTTCTCGGGATTGAAAGTCTGAGTTGGTCCATCATTCAATTCGTGAAGTTACGAATGGGCAGTGTACCTCCATCTGAAGATCAGGTGATCGCCGCGATGGGTGATGCATTTATGGGAGTCTTCTTTGCGACCTTCTGGTTAACCTTCGCCTACGGCATCTTTCGCTGGATCCGGCGGACGGATGTAACAGGAACAGCGACCTCAAGTAACTGACTGCACGTTAGTCGTCTTGGCCTATCACCTCGCTCAACGGGTCTCATCCCCTCATACCTACACCGCCGCCCTTTCCCCGAAGCCCGGGCGCGTCTTTTTTCGCGCGGTCTGTTTCTGCTAGGCCAGAGCTGCTTTCTTATTACACCCACCCACCCTGGAGTCGATTCGACCCCTTGCAAAGGAAGGCAAAGGTGCCCCGGACAGACTTCTTTTCTATTGCACCCACCCGCCCTGAAGTCTGCCGGGACAGACTTCCTTTCCCCGTGACGAACTGGTGCCTCTCGTGCCCTGAAATTGACAAGACAGACTTCTTTTACCCCTCGCGGCCCACGCGGTTGGACGGTCAATTAATGGTGGGTCAGCATGCGTCTTCTTCCCTTAAGTTAGTCTTGACGACCTCCGATGTGATGGTAGTGGAAGGAACGTTATGTAATGGTCGACCGATGGCGAAAAATGATGCACGGATTACGCCTTGCGCTTCAGCTTTGGTGGCTGAACCGCTGCGTCGAGCATTTGCACAAGACCCTGATGAAGCGTAGTGATAAAAAATGATGCGACGGCCCGCCGGACTACCTACCGAAGTCTGAGTTTTTTCCGCGGACAGATTCTTTTCGCTATTAAACCCGCCCACCCGAAGGCTGCCAAGACAGCCTTCTTTTCCGCTGGCACCCAGCCCACAAAGCAAAGCTTGCTCGTCCCATTTCACCCAGCCCACCAAACCGAGCTTGCTCGACCCGAAGGCCTGAGATTGTTTAAGGCCGGCGGTGTAGTTTCTCCTCTTTCTTTGCCCATCTCACCGCCCACCCCGCTGAGACGGGGCCTTCGCCGTGGGATAGATTGCTTTTTTCATTGTACCCGCCCAACCCCGCGGCCGCATCTCACCCACCCGGCCCGAGCCTGCCAAGACAGGCTCTCCACCCGAGGGACGGCCGCTTTTCCCTTTGGATTGACCTTGGCAATCTGTTGAGCTTAAGGTAGGATAATCTGAGATTGCCGCGGATTTGGTGAAGCGGTGTCCCATTCACTTGGAGATTGCCGTGGGAGAACATAAAGAACCGAAATCCGAGAAGCCCAAGCCCGCAAAACCCGAATCTGCGAAGCCTGAACCCGAGAAACCTAAAAGGAAAGAGATACACATGGTTCCTCACCCTCAGGAGGACGACGACATCTCATCAGAGATGAACGACCTCTTTGACGAAGAGTCGGTCAAACACCGCCATGGCCATGCTGAGCCAGAGGGCGACTAGCTGGTCGTTCTATGCTGAAGGAGATGATTGAAGAGGTAACGAAAGCGAACGCCGGGTTCTATCGAGCTTTCGAAAGCCTGGATATTCGGCAGATGGATTCGAAATGGGCCCAGCAGGACTATGTCACCTGCATTCACCCCGGTTGGAACATCCGGGCGGGATGGCCGGATGTCAGGGACAGCTGGGTCAGGATTTTTAACAACACGTTCTCCATGGAGTTTCGCCTGAGCGATATCATGATCCAGGTCGCCGGCGATGTGGGATGGGTGTTATGCATGGAGAACATCAACAATCAAAAAGACGGAGAGGCACAAGAAACCCAGGTGCTGGCAACTAACCTCTATGAGCGAACTGAGGGCCGCTGGCTCATGGTCCATCACCATGGCTCTCATGTGATGTAAGGCGCTAGATTAACTGCAAAGCCTCACGCAGCTCCGCAAGCGTTGCCAAGGCCGCAGAAGCATCTTTCTCAGACGGAAGGCTGTTTGTTTGGTCTGAGGGAACCGCATCCGGATAGGTTAACGGGATCAGGTATTTTTCCAGCGCATAACATGCATCTTCCAGTTGCGCGAGTTGCGGATTCGCTTCTACGCAGATCGCCAACAATTCCGACAGATGCTCCACTTGCGGGATCGGCCGGTGGCGCTCGGAGAGAAATGCCTTCAAGGCCTTAGCCGCCGCTTGTTGGGACTGTAGGCACACCTGATTCCAGAGCCCAAGTTTTTGGGCGGCTTCCGCCATTTGTAAACTCTCGAGCGCGAAGGCTGCCCACCTATTTCCGGCGTTCATAGGCTACGGCTCCCTTGTAAATGATCTCATCCAGCACAAAACTCCGCCGCTCATCTACCAGCGCCTCCATCTCTTCGGGGGTGTAGACAATCACATCGAGGCCGACCCTTGGCCTGACAAGCCGCAGAACCTCCTCGATGCGCTCCAATAGTGGCTTGAAAGTTTTTTTAATCACCACAAGGTCCAAGTCGCTCCAGGCATGAAACTGACCCTGAGCTGCGGACCCAAACAAGATGAGCTTTTCTGGCTCGTAGTCTCGTATCAGGAGCTCCATAATGCGGTTGAGCTCCCGTTCAATGAGCAGGCCTCGTTGTTGGGCTATGTCATCCGTTGCGCTAGGCAAGGCGCGGATTATGACGAACGGATTCGCCGATTGCAAGGAATTGCAAGGAATGTTTGACAAGAACAACTTTCTGGACTAGAGATAGTGCTCCCGATATCCCTTAAGGAGTGACAAGCGAGAAAAAACCATGAAGCAAGGGCAAGGGAATGGTGTCAGATATCGTCATACTGTTGCGAGGTGCGTAACGCTTGCCACAACTGTAATCCTTGCTCTTTCCCTCAACCCGGCGTTGGCCAGCGTGATGTACACCGTCACGATTGACGACCCTACCAATGCATTTGTCACGTTTCATGCTCCAATTACATCGAATGTATTGGCAGCCGGGGCTCGGTGGTCGCAGTTCCTACTGGGCAATGCCACGATTGATCTACAGATTGAATTCGGTCAAATCTCGACCGCGAGCGGAAGTAGCGCCACGACTGGGTTCGTCGGAAACAATGGGACGTTTAACGTGTTCGAACAGGGAGCGGCCGCTGAGATTCGGACTGGTATTGATCCCAATGGAGCGAGTCCTGACGGTATACT
>JBBRRL010000107.1:0-7199 GCA_038200775.1 Nitrospirales bacterium | reverse complement strand
GTCCTTGACCTCGTCCCACAATCCCGCACCGCTGAGACTTTGTTCGACAAGGTCCTCCAGAACCGTTCGTTTGGTCGTCCCCTGCAGCCGAGGGCCGTAGGCGACATTATCGAAGATGGGTTTCGGAAACGGATTGGACTTCTGAAACACCATGCCAACACGCTTGCGGAGGTCCGTGACATCGACCTTCGGACCATAGATATCCTGGCCGTCCAGCAATACACTGCCTTCCAATCGAGCGCCCTCAATGAGATCGTTCAGCCGATTGAGACAACGCAATAGCGTGGATTTCCCGCACCCTGACGGTCCGATGAATGCGGTCACCTGATTCGGAGCGATATCAATGGCGACCTTCATGAGAGCCTGGCTTGGCCCGTAGAAGAAGTTGACATTACGAAGTTCCATTTTCGGTGTCAGCGAGGGGATGGAACCGGTCCCTGGAACCTCCGTAGGTGTCACGGTTGGTCGCCGCATAAGATCCTCACTTTGGCGACGCGGGGTAGTTCGCTCAACCACTTGTTCGGAGAAGAGTTGCATAGAATCTCCTTTCGGGTCAAACCGCAGAGCCGGCATATTTCCTGCGCAGGCGGTTTCGCATCGTGATGGCAATAAGGTTCAAGAAAACAACCACCACAATGAGCACCAGCGTCGTGATATACACCATTGGCTTTGCCGCTTCGACGTTTGGGGACTGAAAACCAACGTCGTAAATATGAAACCCGAGATGCATGAACTTGCGATCCAGATGAAAAAAGGGCCATTGCCAATCCAGCGGAAGCGTTGGTGCAAGCTTTACGACGCCAGTCAACATGAGCGGCGCCACTTCCCCGGCCGCGCGCGCCATTGCCAGGATCAACCCGGTGAGGATGCCCGGCAAAGCGGACGGCACGACGACCCGTGCCAGACTTTCAAGCTTCGTCGCGCCGAGCGCCAGCGATGCCTCACGGAGGTCCCTCGGCACCGCGGCGAGTCCCTCCTCAGTTGCCACGATGACGACAGGGACCGTTAACAATGCCAGCGTCAGTGAGGCCCAAA
The DNA here is from genome assembly GCA_038200775.1 of Nitrospirales bacterium. Taxonomy (GTDB): domain Bacteria; phylum Nitrospirota; class Nitrospiria; order Nitrospirales; family NS-4; genus NS-11. Next base: position 6,164 of record JBBRRL010000107.1, on the reverse strand, counting down.
GAATGCCGCCTGTGCCAAATGTCGGCGTCGGCAGCGCCTCAGGAAAAAACAACGAATCGATCGTCCCACCGATGGCGTACACGAAAAATCCCAGCCCGAAGACTCCAAACACAATAGAAGGAACTCCCGCGAGGTTATTGACGGCGATTCGCACGAGACGCACCAAAATGCCCTGGCGCGCATACTCCTTTAAATACAACGCCGCCAGGACACCGAAGGGCACAACCACGACGGTCATGATCATCACCATCATCACGGTCCCGAAGATAGCCGGAAAAATCCCGCCCTCGGTGTTGGCCTCACGGGGTTCTTCCGTTAGAACGCGCCAGACATTCGCCGCATACGTCCCGCTTTTGGCAATCCCTCCCATTGCATTCGGACGCAAGGCCCGAATGATCTGGCTCACCGGGAGCTGCTTTTCCTTTCCGTTCGCATCCACAATAATAGCTGTGTATTCATTCAACGCGGCATTGAGACTCTCGAGCCGCGCCATCTGCTCCTGGTACCGGGCTTCCGCCGATGCGACTTGCCTCTTCAATCGGTGGATCTCTTCTGTATTCTTTTCAACGCCTGAGAGTTCAAGCCGTCGCATCCTCAATCTCAACCGCTCGATCTCGGTGTTTATGGCCCCGATATCCCCCCGCTCGATCCTGGAAATTCTGGCATGTAAGTCATTCCCCTTGGAAATGAGCGGAAGGAGCGCATCCCATGACGCCGGGTCTCCTTGCGCAATTTGTTCATCGCCCTGCCGGACTGCCTTGACCAGGCCGTACATATTTCCCCATTCACGTCGCTCCAGAAGTACGGCTTCCGGTGGAAATGATCGGGCAGTGATTGCGTCTTCGTTGATCCATTTAAAATCCAGGCCATAGAGGTCGCGGTTGCCGATTTTCAACCGGATTCGTGTCCTCCCTCTGGCGTCAGTAGCACTCGATGGTGGGACCGTTTCGCGGCCTGCTAGCTGGCCGAGGACATGGGTGCCATCCCTGAGCGTTAACTGGACGATATCAGCCGGCCAGAAATACCCGAGGCCATTAAACATAATGAGCAGCAGCAGACCCACCACCATCAAAAGTGAGATGGCGAGGCCGGCTCCGCTCCCCCATACGAACAGATCACCGGAAGCGAGATATTTCTTGAGTCCGGTTTTCATGCTAGTTGTTGCACTGTGGCACGCGAACAATACTCATCTAAGACTTCCTAGAACTGGCTGTACTTCTTCCTCAAGCGCTGACGGATGATGTCCGCCCCCGTATTGAGGACGAATGTAATCACGAAGAGAAGTAGTGCCGCCATGAAGAGAGTCCTGTACAACGTGCCGCCGTACGGGGCCTCGGGAACTTCGACCGCAATGTTCGCAGATAGGGTCCGAAAGCCGTTGAACAGGCTCCAATCCATGATGGGCGTATTGCCGGTCGCCATCAGTACAATCATCGTCTCGCCGACCGCGCGGCCGAATCCGATCATGGCCGCAGAGAAGATACCCGGGCTTGCCGAGATAAACACAAGCCGTGCCAATGTCTGCCATTGGGTCGCGCCCAGCGCCAGAGACCCGGCTATAAGATTCTTCGGGACGTTTGAGAGAGCCTCTTCCGAGATGCTGAAGATGATAGGAATAATGGCAAAACCCATGGCCAAGCCCACGACCAAAGCGTTGCGCTTGTCATAGCGAACGCCCAAGTATGAAGCCATCCATTCTTTAAAGTTTCCGCCGAACAGCAAAACATTTAGCGCCTGGTTTTGGCTCACACAGATGGCAATGGCTCCGGCGATTACCGGAATGAGCAGCATGAACTCGGCGCCCGGGCGCAGACGGCTACGAACCACTCGAGGAACCAGCTGCCAGGACAAAGAAGCCATTACCACGCTCATGGGCACGACCACGATCATCCCCACGACGGCAGGGAAGAGGCGCTCCAGAACCGGCGCCATCCAAAGACCGGCCAAAAAGCCCAAAACGACAGTCGGAAGAGCCGCCATGATCTCGATCACCGGCTTGACTTGAGCTCGAAGATCGGGGTGCATGAACATGGATGTGTAAATGGCGCCGAGGACGGCAAGAGGAACCGCCAACAGCAGTGCATACATGGTTCCCTTAAGCGTTCCAAAGATCAACGGGGTCAGGCCGAATTTAGGCTCGAAGTCGTCCGTGCCGCTTGAAGACTGCCAGACATGCTCGGGCTGACTGTATCCTTCGTACCATACAGGCAAAAACAGCGATGCAAATGTAATCTCCGGATGCGGGTTGTTGATCGCGTAGCTTCGGAGCTGCCCTTGCTGGTCCAGCATCACAGCTCCGTTTGCCTTAGGCGCAAATAGCAGGGACTGCACCGGGATGCCATGTCCCGGTAACCGAAGCAAGGTCTGCTCTGATGTGGCATAGTGCACGAAGACGTTTCCCTTGGCGTCCCCGGTGATAAAGCCTTTGTCGCGCTGTGACGGCGAAATCGCCGTCACCGCTGCAGGATGCGGGGCGAATCGATGGACAGGTTGAAGGCGCATCGTGTTGCTTTCGTTCGCCAAGCGCACGGGCATCCACACCGAAACGTCTCCCGCACCGGTCCCGATGACCAGGCTGCGGTCGCCGATCAGGTACTCGAGCGCCGTGACAGGAGTGCCGCGCGGCGCCACGGCATAACTTCCGAGGAGAACCGGCCGAGTGATCTCTCGCACGTCAAAGTGGTAGAGGTATCCGTCGTCCGTTCCCGCTGAGAGCGTTTCACCACGGCGGTCGAGGACCAAGGCAGTGACAGTCCCTGCAATATGGGGGGTCAGATCGATCGAATCAGTACTCATTGACACATTTCCATCGGGCGTCGTTGCTGACCGAGCGGCTGTGTACCAGAGCTGGCCTGCATCAGTAGAGACGGCCGCTGCCGTTCCCACATCCGTCTTTTGGTAGGCCAGTCTCAGGATCTCGTGCTTGGTAGGATCTGCCTGAAACCCTGCCTCGGGTTTGACTGATGCGACAATGAGCCGGTCACCCGAGGCATAGTCACTGGCAAATTCTATTGACGCCGTGATCACGTTTCCGTCAACGGTGCCCGCGGCGACATCATCGCTTTTCCCATGAGATCGAGAGACGGCGCTCATCGTGGCTTGCGCGAATGCATCCGGCACGGCGATTTTGAGGGACTTCCCCGTCAGTAGGTCGATGAACGCAATCCCATCAGTCGTGAATTTGTACGTAATCTCGAGATGTTCATCCACACCAACGACCGAAGGTTGTGCCAATTTAGTAGAAGGTCTCTCGGTCGCATAGGCACCGATCTGTTTTGCGGTCGGCGCGAAAAAAAGTGGCGCGACCTCTCTGACAAGAAAAACAAAGATCGCCAGAATACTCAGGATCACGAGGAAACCGCCGGATTGAACCACGACCTTCGCAAGGCGATCTAAAAGACGCCGTCGGCTTTGGTAACCGGCTTGGATTGTTGAAAATGGGGCCGGCGGGCTCGCCGGCCCCCGCGGGATCATTTCCGAGGGAACAGCTGGAATTTCGCTACTCAAGCTTGGTCGTTTCTTTCTGCACCATCGCCGATGATAACGGAAAGAACCCGTCTTTCACTACGACCTGTTGGCCTTCACGGCTGTACACGAACCTCAGAAATTCTTTTACCATTGGATCGAGTGGCTTGTTTGGCGCTTTATTGACATACAAGTACAGATAGCGCCATAGAGGATAGGATCCTTCCATCGCGTTTTCTTGCGTCGCTTCCTTGAAGGAGCCGCCTTCCTTTTCAGCGAGCGGCACAGCGCGAACTCCGGAAGTCAGATACCCGATTCCGCTATACCCAATGCCGGCCTGGTCTTCTGACACTCCCTGGACCACTGACGCCGATCCAGGCTGCTCTTTCACTTCATCCTTATAGTCGCCGTTCTTTAACGCATGTTCCTTAAAGAACCCGTACGTTCCCGACGCCGAGTTTCGTCCATAGAGGCTGACCGGGTCGGACGCAAGTGGTCCGTCTAGACCCGCTTGTCCCCATTTCTGAATATTTTCCTTGTACCCCCACCGTCGACTTTTTGAGAAGATCGCGTCTACCTGAGGCATCGTTAAGCCCTTTACATTGTTGTCCTTGTTCACGTAGACGGCGAGCGCGTCAATAGCGACAGGAAAAGCCGTAGGCTTGTACTTGAATTTTCTTTCAAACGCGTCGATCTCGGTACCCTTCATCTGCCGGGACATCGGCCCAACCTGGGCCGTGCCCTCGATCAGAGCAGGCGGTGCGGTACTCGAGCCTTTACCCTCAACCTGAATCTTCACGTTGGGATATTGCTTGCGGAACCCCTCGGCCCACAGGGTCATGAGATTATTGAGGGTGTCTGAGCCAATGCTGTTGAGATTTCCAGAAACCCCGCTGACCTTGGCATACGCTTTAAGATTCTGGTCTAACTTGATAACCTCATCAGCTCCGGCATAGCCGCTGCCGACCATACCCGCTACGATCGCCATGAAAGCGATCCTAAGAACAGAGATTTTCCGTCTGTAAGTCATTGAGGCTCCTTCCCGCTTAAAAAATTCATAGTTCGGTGATTACGTACGTGACTCATGCAAGTTAAGAATCTCATCATGCCTTCAGAATTAGAACGAGATCAGTGCCCTTAACCCGATGATTTGATTGTCGTATCTGACATACTGTCCGCAAGTCGAGCAGTTGGCAGCGGTCTGGATCGCCAGACCTGTGAGAGCGCCGGCTGTGTTGCCCAGAACCGTTTCATTGTAAAATTCATAGTTTAAAGAGAATGCCAGCCACTTCGAGTAGTCATAGCTGACGCCGGCGTAATAGGACTGGATATTCCCCGCTTCGCTATCTTTGTTCGGCTTGGTGAAGTAGTAGCGCCCGTGGAGACGAACTTTCTCCAAGCCTGGAATGCGCCACCAGCCCCAGATTTCATAGCCGCGGGCTTGGTGAAACCTGGGGGTATTTGTGCAAGGTCCGCCTGACGTGCAACTTCCATAAGAGAGCGCCGTGGCAGAGGTGTTGCCGTTATAGGTCGCGGGCACGTTCAACCTCTGTCCCTGGGCGAATCCCTTCTCCCCGATATCGCCGCCATCGTCAGCCCAGATCGCCTGCAAATTCAGTTTGAAACGATCGGCGGTTGGATCGTAGATCTCAACATTGGCCAAGGCGCGCTGGGGATTGAAGCCTTCGATCCCGTTACGCAGGCGTTCGTTATGCCCGAACAGGGAGAAGATCACGCCCTTCAATGGCTCGACGCTCACTCGACCGAGTATGGCAAAGCCCTTGCCGTCCGGTGTGTTCTGATAGCCCTCACCGTTCATGAATGACACGTGGTACTCAACCCGGTTGTCCAGCACTTTACCGAGAACGCTGACTCCCAAATCTGATGATGTCTGAAAATTGATCTGGTCCGTCATAATCGGAAACAGGTAGCGATAGGTCCAGCGTTGCTCTTCGTATTCGATCCACGGCGTCTGCCCCTGACCGACTCGCAACTCTAAGCCCGGGATGATGATGTGATTGTAGTAGGCGTATTTGACGAAGGTGGAATTGCGGCCTGTACCGGCAAACCCCGCGAGCCCAAACGGCGCCGCCTCATGACAATTGCCGGCGCCTGACCCCGCCCCGTTCGGGCAACTATTGCCGCCGACGTTATTCACCATCTGATCGATGGTCAAACGCAGATGGTGGCCTCCATCAAAATACTTCCGCACATTCAAATACGTCCGAGTAAAGTGGAAGCCCTGAGCGAGGCTTCGATTATTCTCGGCCGTGGCTTCGTTCAAGCCTCTGTTGAGTCGATCTGCTGTAAAGGAGTCACCCTGCGCATACGTCAAGTCGAGGTACATGGTGACGCCGATTTCAAGACCCTTGAGTAGTTCGATGGACTGGTGCCGTGGCGCCTCGGCACGATACTCCAGGCCCTTGCCCGAATTCGCAAGCCGTTCCTTGTCCGCTTTAGCCTTGACCCAATCATCCTTGGTGATCACGCCTCGATCCAAGAGCACGTCTTCAATATCGGCCAGCGCGGGTGTCTGCAAACCAATGAGCAAAGATAAACCTAATAGGCTGACAAGCAGTACGTGGGTGACCCCTCTGCGCTTAAGCCTGGACTGCCCCATTCACTCACCTCCTCAAATGATCGGTTGTGGACTAAAGATTGTAAGACCATTGCTGGCCAGGGACAGTGTAGTGATCCAT